>CAYTRA010000512.1:0-1132 GCA_964439675.1 uncultured Dehalococcoidaceae bacterium | reverse complement strand
CGTCCACATGTGGAACGGCACGACCGAGATCTTGAAGCCGAACCCGACCACGAGCATCGCGATGCCCACGAGCAGGAGCCCCGGCGAGGCCGAGCCGGCGGCCACGGCCTCGGCGACGGCCGCGATGTTCGTGCTCCCCGCGGCCCCGTAGACGAGCGCGATCCCGTACAGGAAGAAGCCGGTCGAGAAGGCGCCCAGCAGGAAGTACTTGAGGCCGGCCTCCGCGGCGCGCCGGTCGCGTCGGTTGAACGCCGTGAGCGCGTAGACGGCGATCGACATCACCTCGAGCCCGAGGAAGATCACGATCAGGTCGCGCGCGCCCGCCATGAACATCATGCCCGCGGTCCCGAGCAGGACGAGCCCGTAGAACTCGCCCGCCTGCAGCCGCTGGCGCTCGACGTAGCTGAACGACACGAGGATGGACAGGGCCGCCGCGAGCAGGAACACCCAGTTCGCGAAGAGGCGGAAGCCGTCGATGGCGATCATCGCGGTGTCGCCGATCTCTGTGACCCCGTAGAGCCAGCCGTTCGTGCCCGCGGCCACGAGGATCCCCACGAGCGCGGCCCAGCCGAGGCCCGTGGACGGCGCCTGTGGCAGCGCGGCCGTCGCGGCGTCCGAGCCCGGTCCGCGGGGCACCGCGTGTCGCCCGCTCACGCCCGCGATCAGGACCACCATCCCCGCGACGCACAGGACGATCTCGGGGAGGAGGGCCCACCAGTAGTGGAGCTGCCGACTGAAATCGAGAGTCATGCTGGTTCCGTCATTCGGCGCCGGAGGGGGCCGGCTCGGAGTCCGTGGAGGGCGCTTCGGCGGGAGCGGCGTCCGCGTCCGCGGTCTCGAGGCGGGGGGAGGCGGCCTCCACCCGCTCGAGCACGACGCGCACGGAGGGCTCCATCCGCTCGAGGATCGGCGTGGGGAACCACCCGATCAGGATCATGAGCGCCAGGAGAGGGGTGAGCACCGCGATCTCCCGGCCGGACAGGTCCGGGACCTCGCGGTTCGCGGGCTTGTCGAGCGCGTTGAAGAAGAGCCGCTGCACCATCGGAAGCATGTAGTACGCGGCGAAGATCACCCCGAGCGCGGCGACGATCGCGAGGACCGGCCGCGCCTCGAACGCGCCGAGCAGCGCCAG
>CAYTRA010000511.1:0-1531 GCA_964439675.1 uncultured Dehalococcoidaceae bacterium | reverse complement strand
TGTCGCGCCCCAGGCCATCACGCACCACGATCCAGCCGCACGCGCCAGAGCCGCCGCCCACCGGCACGATCACCAGGTCCGGGTCGGGCAACTGGTCCTCGAGCACCTCGAGGGCAGCCGTGGCCACGCCGGCAATGAGCGCGGCCTCGTCCACGGCGACGAAGTGTGCGCCGCTGTCGGCCGCGAACACCTCCGCGGCGCGCCTCGCGTCATCGAAGGCGGCGCCCTCCTGCACCACGCGGGCGCCGAGGCGTTCCATGGACGCGACCTTGTCCGCGTTCGCCCCCTGTGGGACGTAGATGGTCACCGGCACGCCGGCCGCGCGGCCGCTGTAGGCGATCGACTGCCCGTGGTTGCCCGTGGACGCACTGACGAGGCCGGCCGACCGTTCGCGCTCCTCCAGTTGCGCCGCCAGGTTGAGCCCGCCCCGCAACTTGAACGCGCCGATGGGGTTCGCGAACTCGTACTTGAGCCACACGTCCGCATCCAGCAGAGCGGACAGCGCCGGCGACTGCACGAGCGGCGTCGGCAGCGCGATGTGCGCCGCCACTCGCTCCCACGCGGCGCGCACATCGTCCAGGGTGGGGGCGGGCCGTGGCTCGGGCATCAAACCTCCGGGCGAGGAGTAGCGGCTAGCGGGCGGCGAGCCCGCCCTCCTCGTACAACCCGTCGAGGATGGCCCAGTCCACGGCTGAGGTCACGTCCACCTCGGTCTCGATGACCTCGTACTCCAGCAGCAGGTCGCGAAGGGCCTCCCACTGCTCCACGGAGGACCGCCCGATGCCGTCCTCGCGCGCGGCGCTCTCGAGGTCCGTGTCCAGCAGGTAGCGCTGGTGCTCCGGGTCCGCGCCCTCCGCATGCCGCAGCGTGATCTCCACCGCCTCGTCCGGGTGGTCCTCGATCCAGGCGGTGGCGCGCAGCGTGGCGCGCAGGAAGCGCTCCACCAGGTCCGGCTCGTCCGCCAGCGTGTCGGCGTGGGCGACGTACGTCAGCCCCAGCGTCGGCACCCCGTGGTCGTGCGGGTCGATGACGTTGATGTCCACGCCCGCCCGCCGGATCGTGTCCGGCTCGTTGTTCAGGAACACCGGGTAGACGTCCACCCCCTCTTCGATGAACACGCGCGGATCGAAGCCGACCGAGACGAGTTCCACGTCCTCCGTGGTCAGGCCCTGGTCCGCCAGCATGGCCAGCAGTTCCGCCGGCACCACGCCGGCCTTGAAGCCGATCGACTTCCCCTCGAAGTCCTCCGGCCCATCGATGCCGGAGTCCGCGCGGGCCACGTACCCCTGGTCGCCGCGCTGCCCGAACAGCGCCACGGCGCGGAGCGGCAGGTCCTCCTCGTTGCGGCGGATCACCTGCGCGGCCGTGCCAGTGGTGAAGTCGATCTCCCCGTCCAGTAGCAACTTCAGATGCTCGTCCTGCCCGGACGAGTGCTGGATGTCCACCTCCAGCCCCTCGTCGGCAAAGAACCCCTCTGCGTCCGCCACGTAGACCGCGACGAACGGCAGGTTCGCCTGCGGGCGAAAGCCCG
>CAYTRA010000510.1:0-1538 GCA_964439675.1 uncultured Dehalococcoidaceae bacterium | reverse complement strand
GGGGCCGCCTGCCGGACGTGGATGTCGCCGAGGCGTTCGCCGGCTGGATGTAGGGCGCACGCGCCTTCGGCGCCAAGTTCTGGGAGGTCCTGGGCGAGCGGAAGAGCCCGAAGATCGTCTTCGAGCACCCCGGCGAGTCCACCATCCCCACGTCCGTGTTCATGGCGGACAACGGCGGCATGGTGGTGATCTGCGCGGGCACCTCCGGCTACAACGCGGACGTGGACTTGCGCTACCTCTGGATGCGCCAGAAGCGCCTGCAGGGTTCCCACTTCGCGAACACGCAACAGTGCGACGAGTTCAACGAGATGGTGATGGCCGGCGAGGTGGACCCGGTCCTCTCGCGGGTGTTCCCATTCACCGGCGTGGGCGACGCCCACCAGCTGATGCATGAAAACGCCCACCCGCCCGGAAACATGGCCATCCTGGTCAACGCCACCTCCGAGGGCGAGACGACGCTCGCGGTCGAGTAGCCCTAGGCCCTGCGCGCGAGACAACGGAAGGGCGGTCCGGTGGGCCGCCCTTCTTCGTGCACGCCCTTCCGAGGGTTGCGAGGCAACTTCAACGGCCCGGTTACGCCCCTGAGACGGAAGGCGTTTGTGTCGGGAGTAACCTCGATCAGGGTGATCGGGTCGAAAGGAACTCCCCATGACGACAGGCCTTCTCCTGCTGCACGCCTTCCCGCTGGACGCGGACATGTGGAACGAGCAGGTGCAGGGGCTCCCTGACATCCCGGTCGTGCCGGTGAACCTGCCCGGCTTCGGCGGCGCCGCGCCGGTGACCGGGCCGGCGTCGGCGTGGATGGACGCGGCCGCAGACCGCGCCGACTCGGCGCTGGAGGGCACAGGGCTCGACCGGGTGGTGGTCTGCGGCCTCTCGATGGGCGGCTACGTGGCCCTGGCGTACTGGCGCCGACATCGAGCGCGGGTCGCTGGGCTGGTGCTGGCGAACACCAAGGCCACACCGGACGACGATGCGGCCAGGCAGCGCCGGCGTGACCTGGCGGCGAGGCTACGCACGGAGGGCCATGGCTTCCTGGTGGAGTCGCCGCCACCGCTGCTCTCTGACAACGCACCACAGGCGGTGCGCGAGCGCGTGACGACCCTGATCCGCCGTCAGTCCGCCGAGGCGATCGCCACCGCCTCGCTGGCGATGGCGGAGCGGGCGGACTCGGTGCCGGACCTCGCGGGGATCGACGTGCCCACGCTGGTGATCACCTCCAGCAACGACACGCTCATCCCCCCGGACGCGTCCTCGCCGATGGCGGAGCAGATCCCCGGAGCGCGCCTCGAGGTGATCGAGGGGGCGGGCCACCTCTCCAACGTGGAGGCGCCGGAGGAGTTCAACCGCCTGCTTGCGGAGCACCTCGCGCGATGCGGCGTCGAGGGTGCCGACACGACGACGCGAGGCCACGGGGCGTAGCCGCCGGTACTCGCCGCTCTGCGGAGGGGCGCAGCGTGCTGCGCCCTCGTGAGCCCTCGGGGTGTTGGGGTGCCGCGAACCTTCGAGGGCTACCGTCCCCACCCCAACCCTCCCCC
>CAYTRA010000509.1:0-1539 GCA_964439675.1 uncultured Dehalococcoidaceae bacterium | reverse complement strand
CTTCAACCTGGAGGGCGGCTGGTGGCTGCTGCTCCGCTTCTCCGGCACGGAACCCCTCCTGCGCGTCTACGCTGAGATGCCGGACGCGAACCAGGTGCAGGACGCGCTGGCGCAAGGGCAGGAGATCGCCGGAGTGTCGCTGTGACCACCGATCCGCTGTCGAAACTGGAGGACGAGGCGCTCCGAGCGCGCGTGGACCCCTCCGGCTTCCACCTCCTGCTGGCCGCGCTCCCGCAGCAGGCGCGCGACGCCTGGCGGCTCGGCCTGGAGGCGCCCCTCCCGGAGATGCCCCGCCCTGCGCGAGTGCTGCTCGCCGGCCTCGGTGGATCGGCCATTGGCGCGGATGTGGTGGCCACGCTCGCCGGTCGCCTCAGCCCCATCCCCGTGCGCGTGGTTCGCAACTACCACCTGCCGCCCCTCACCCCGGACACGCTGGTGATCCTCTCGTCCTTCTCCGGCAACACGGAGGAGACCCTGAGCGCCTTCGAGCAGGTGACGAAGGAGGGCGCCTGCGCGATCGCCATCACCACCGGCGGCCAACTCGGCCGCCAGGCGCGCGAGGCCGGCATCCCCGTCATCTCCTACGACTGGAACGGCCCCCCTCGCACCGGCATTGGCTTCGGCGTCTTCATCCCGCTCGCCATCCTGCGACGCCTCGGGGTGCTCGACATCGCCGAGGGCGAAGTGGAGGCCGGCTTCGCGGCGCTCGACCGCGCCACCGAGTCGTTCGGCCTCCACCCTGCCAGCAACCGGGCCAAGTCGCTCGCCTCGTGGTTGCACGGCGGCGTCCCGGCCATCATCGGCGCCGACATGCTGGAGGTGGCCGCGCGCCGCTGGGCCGGCGAGATGAGCGAGAACGCAAAGCAGGTGGCCGCCGCCTACGGCATCCCGGAGTTCAACCACAACCAGTTGGAGGCTGCCGCCCGCGCCGGCGCCGAGGTGGGCCCGCTCCGCTTCGTCATCCTGGACGCCCCCACCGTCCACCCTCGCAACCGCCTCAGAGTGAACCAGACGGCGGAGATGATGCTGGCCGCCGGCCGGCACGTGCAGATCGCGAACGCCGGCGGCGACACTCCCATCGAGGCCATCCTCGCTTCGTGCGCCCTCGGCTCCTGGACCTCGTACTACCTCGGCCTCCTCCGCGAAGTGGATCCTGCCACCCTCACCGTCATGGACCGCCTCAAGCGCGTCCTCGCCCAGGAGCGGTAGCCTGCGCCAACACCCGGGCGCCCTCGGCAGGATGAACATGGACATCGACCGCTCCGCTCCCGTGACCGCACGCCAGGAGACCCTGATCAACGCTGTCCCCGAGCGTGTGTGGTCCGTGCTCACCGACTTCGAGCGGTGGCCGGAGTGGAACCCGGACGTGCGCAGCGCCCGTGCGGATGGCCCCCTTCAGCCCGGCACCCGCTTCCACTGGAAGGCCGGCCCCAGCGGCATCACCTCGCGCCTCGAGGACGTCCAACCACCCACTCGCATCACCTGGACCGGCAGCACCCTCGGCATCCGGGCCATCCACGTCCACACCCTCACCCCCCG
>CAYTRA010000508.1:0-1544 GCA_964439675.1 uncultured Dehalococcoidaceae bacterium | reverse complement strand
ATCGAGGTTCGCGCCCGACCACGCCGAGGGCGCGCTGCGTGGCGAGGTCGTCCACCTTCACCACGACGCCGTCGATCTCGTAGTCGAGCGCTTCACGCCGCTCGACCCACGCCTCGCAGAAGGCGGCGACATCATCGACTGAGCGGAACACCTCCGTGAGCGGGTTGGTGGGGAAGCCGAGGTCCGCGAGCCACTCGATGGCGCCGGAGTGCGTCGTGACCGGGCGGTCGCCCTCCACCCAGCCGAGTTGGTATGCGAACAGGTTGAGGCGGCGGGAGGCGGTGATGCGCGGGTCCAACTGGCGGAGCGAGCCGGCGGCGGTGTTTCGCGGGTTCATGTACAACTGCTCGCCTGCCTCGGCGCGCTGCTCGTTCAGGCGGACGAACTCCGCCTTGGACATGTAGACCTCGCCCCGCACCTCGAAGGCCGCCGGCAGCGACGCGGGGTCCGTGTCCAGCACGAGGGGGAGCGTGCGGATCGTGCGCAAGTTCGACGTGATGTCCTCGCCTCGGTAGCCGTCGCCGCGAGTGGAGCCGTACTCGAAGCGGCCGTTGCGGTAGACGAGCGAGATCGCGAGGCCATCGATCTTCGGTTCGCAGACGTACGTGAAGTCCTCGCGCTCGACGAGGCGTGTCATGCGCTTCTGCCAGGCCAGCAGTTCCTCGCGGTCGAAGACGTTGCCCAGCGACAGCATGGGCTCGCGGTGTTCGATGACCGCGAAGCCCTCGGCGGGTTGGCCGGCGACGCGCTGCGTGGGCGAGTCCGGCGAGATGAGTTCGGGGAACTCCGCCTCCAGTCCGCGGAGTTCGCGCATCAGCGCGTCGTACTGCGAGTCGCCGACGACGGGCTGGTCCAGCACGTAGTAGCGGTAGTCGTGGTCGCGGATCTCCATGCGGAGCGCGTCCACGCGTTCGCGCGCGGCCTCCAGGTCACGCTGCTCCTCCTGGAGCGCTTCAACCTGCGCGGCAGCGTCAGAGGCAGGGGGTTCGGCGGACTTCGCCATGGGCCGAGTATAGGGGTGAGGGGCCCCACCGCCTCGTGCAGAACGGCACGCCAACCTGCGTGCAACATGACGTACCGGGTACGAGGGGTACACTGGATGTACAGCGCATCCGAGGCTCAGTCTGGACATAAACATGGACGTCGTCATCGTCGACTACGGCGCGGGGAACCTGCGTAGCGTGGCGCGTGCGGTGGCCCATGCCGGTGTGGAGCCTCGCGTCACCGCCGTTGCTTCCGAGGTGGAGCAGGCGCGCGCCCTGATTGTGCCGGGCGTCGGCGCGGCCGAGGACACCATGGCGAACCTGCGTCGCGCCGGCCTCGTGGAGCCGATCCTGGACTACATCGCCTCCGGGCGGCCGTTCCTCGGCGTGTGCATGGGGCAGCAGGCCCTGTTCGAGGCGTCGGAGGAGGGCGGCGAGCACGAGTGCCTGGGCGTGCTGCCGGGCCGCATCGTCCGGTTCCCGCGCGGGATGACCGTGCCGCACATGGGCTGGAACACCGTTGAGATGCGCGGCGACCACCCGGTCTTCGAGGGCATCCCA
>CAYTRA010000507.1:0-1548 GCA_964439675.1 uncultured Dehalococcoidaceae bacterium | reverse complement strand
AGCCTGTCAGAGGGCGGACGGGCCCATGACTTCGGGGTGACTGCCGGAGAGCCGGCATCACCCAAACCCGTTCGTCCTGAGCCTGTCGAAGGGCGGACGGGCACGGGACGCGCATCCAGTACCGATGGCACCTGGATGCAGATGTCCCACCCCAGCCGGAGGGTCGTCTGCCCCGCTCGTTACACCGTGAGCGTGCCCGTGGCCACCAGGACGGACGTGCCGCCGACGCGCACGGGGCCGAGTGCGCCAGGCTCACCCTCAACAGCGATGTGGATCCACGACGGGCGGCCCATCTTCGCGCCCTGGAGGTTCACGATCGCCCCGGCGTCCGAGGGCGGCACGAGGCCGTGTTGCACGAGATAGCCGCCGAGGGGGCCGCTGGCGCCGCCGGTCGCGGGGTCCTCCATGATGCCGAGGATGGGCGCGAACATGCGGCTGTAGGTGGTGGCGGCGGGTTCGCCGGGTCCGGTGGTGAACAGGTAGTAGTGGCCCAGGCCGTGCTCCCGCTGCAAGCGGCGCATCACCGTGAGGTCCGGCTCGGCGCGGTCCAGGGCCTCGCGCGTGCGGATCGGGACGAAGAGGAACGGGACGCCGGTCGAGACGATCTGCACCGGCAAGCCCTCCACGAGGTCGGAGGCATCGAGGCCCACCGCGGCGGCGATGTCACCTCGGACGGTGGGGTCGTCGAAGGTGGTGACGAGTTCGGGGATGCGCTGGGTCATCCACGCGAAGGTGAGGCGGTCGCCCTCCCACTGGAGGTCGACCGGCGTGGGGCCGACGTTGAGGCCGAATGTGAAGCGCTGCGTGCTCGCCGCGATCACGCCCTCCCGCACGAGGGCGAACGTGGTGCCCACGGTGGGATGACCGGCCATGGGCAGTTCCTGCGCCGGGGTGAAGATGCGCATGCGGATGTCCGTGTCCTCCTGCTCGGAGGGCAGCACGAAGGTGGTCTCCGGGAAGGCCATCTCCCGGGCGATGGTCTGCATCTGGGCGTCGGTCAGCCCTCGAGCGTCCGGGAGCACGGCGAGGGGGTTGCCCTCGAACCGCGTGTCCGTGAACACGTCGTAGTGGAGGTAGCGGTAGTCCGTCATGCGGTGCTCCATCGCAACGTCGAGGCGGGCCGAGATGAGTGACGGAGACTAGCGACGTACACGCTCAGCGGCGAGTACCTCCGGGCACTGTAGAATCGCGAGGACGAGGGCACCCCTCGCCTAGAGAGTCGCCATGCTCCTCCGCTCCGCCCGGCGCGCGCTCGGCCCCCTGATGGAGCACGAGCAACTGCTGATGATCAGCATCTCCACGGTGCTGGTCATGGCCGGACAGGGCGTGATCTCGCCGGTGCTACCGCTGTTCGCCGAGGCCTTCGGGGTCGGCGCCGCGGTCATCGGCCTCACGCTCTCCTTCTTCGCCCTGGCGCGGCTGATGCTGAACGTGCCGTTGGGCATCCTGTCGGACCGCTACGGACGGCGAGTGCTGCTGGTGTCCGGTCCGCTGGTGACCTCGCTCGGGATGATCGGCTCCGGCCTCGCGGGAGACATCTACCAGTTG
>CAYTRA010000506.1:0-1551 GCA_964439675.1 uncultured Dehalococcoidaceae bacterium | reverse complement strand
GTGACGCACGAGATGGGCTTCGCCCGCGAGGTGGCGGACCGCCTGCTCTTCCTGGAGGAGGGCCAGGTGGTGGAGGAAGGCCCGCCGGAGCAGATCTTCAGCGCACCTCGCGAGGAGCGGACACGCCGCTTCCTCTCCCAAATCCTGTAGGCGCTACTCCGACGCGAGCCTACTCCGACGCCAGCATCGAGCCGCCCTCGATCGGTACGAGGTGGGCGACGCAGGTGGAGCGCGGGGTGCTCACGATCTCGTCCGGGCAGACGGCGCCGGTCCAGGTGACCTCGCCCAGGTCGGTGAACATCAGCGGTTCGCCCTCGTCGTTGCCGATGAGCGCGCCGGTGAGGTCGGCCTCGGTGAGGTTCGCCCCGGTGAGGTCCGCGCCGCGCAGGTCGGCGGAGCGCAGGTTGGCGCCGGTCAGGTTCGCCCCCGCCAGGTTCGCTCCTCGGAGGTCCGCGTCGAACATCGATGCGTTGGAGGCGTCCACGCCCGCGAGGTCGGCGAGGCGGAGGTCGGCCTGGTTGAGGCGCGTGTCCACCAGTAGCGCGTTCCGCATGTCGGCGCTGCTGAGGTTCGCGTTGTTCATCAGGGCGAAGGTCAGCCGCGCGCCGTGCAGGCTCGCCTGGTCCAGTCGCGCCCCGCTGAGGTTCGCCGCGAACAACTCCGCGTCCGAGAGGTCGGCGTGGCTGAGGCTGGACGTGTTGAGCGAGATGAGGGCGTCCACGCCGTTGATGAGCCCCAGTTCATACAGGAACGTGACCACGAAGCGCTTGCGCGGGCCGTCCATGCCCTCCAGCGCCGTCAGGGTCTGCGCGCGGGCTACCTCGCGGATGACGGCGCCGCGACTGGCGTCCAGGTTGGCGCTGAGCAACTCGCGGTCGAGCGCGAGCGAGGCGATCTGGTCGAGGTACTCCTGCAGGCGCTGCTCCTGCGCCTGCTCCGCCGCCTGCTCGCGCGCCGATGCGTTCACGGCCTGCGACACGAGCTGGCCGCCGAGGATCAGGACGAACGGCAGCACGATCAGCTGGATGTAGTCGATCAGTTTCTTCTCGCCGAAGCCTGTCCACGCGACGAACCCACCCATCCGGCGGCGCATTCCGGGCAGCGGATTGGGGATGTGCATCAGCCGCCCCCTCCGCATGTCCACTCGTCACGCGGGTCGCCGGTGACGCGCGTGCGCGGGTTCGCGTCCCACTCCGAGTCCGAGCGGTAGTAGCCCCACTCCTCCATGACGCCCTCGATGTTGTCGGCAGCGTCTCGGAGCACGTCGCTCGAGATGTCGAGGAGTTGCGTGGGGGCGTCCTCCGCGTCGCGGGGGACGTCGGCGGCGCGTTGCAGCCCCTGGTCCACCGCGCAGCCGATGATGCCCTCCACCACGTCCCACGCCGGAACGCGCGGCCGCGGGAACGAGTTGCCGAGGGCGACCTGGACGTCCGGGAGCCAGGGGTAGCGCTCCACCAGTTCGCGGTCGTTGAACAGCGATCCGCGCACGGGGGGCACGCCCAGCAGGGCGCTGGTCTTCATGATGTCGCGGGACGTGGCCCACGTGATGAA
>CAYTRA010000505.1:0-1561 GCA_964439675.1 uncultured Dehalococcoidaceae bacterium | reverse complement strand
TCAGTTCGTGCGGGTCGAGCATCGAGTCCGACGAGGTCGGATTCGTGTGGATGTGCATCTCGATGATCGAACCCTGGAGTCCGTCGTGGAGTTCCAGTGGGACCCTCCTCGGGGCGTGCGCCGTCAACCTGCGCTCAGCGCGGTGCGCCCCGATGACTCGAGGTGGCGCCCGCATGCGTCATGTCGGAAGTCCGGCTGAGTCTACGAGGCGGATACCGTGCGGGCTACCCGCCGCTCGTTACGTCTCGATCCCCGCGAGCCACGGCATCAGCCCGCCGAAGGCGAGGCCGCACACGATCAGCGCTGCGAGGACGACCGGAGCCTCCTTCGATCGTACCGTGCCGCGCACGAACGCGTAGAGGGCGCCCACGGTCAGGAGCAGCCCCGCGAGCACCAGCGGGAAGCGCCCGCCCCCCGCGTCCGCGCTCGTGTTGTGGTAGACCGCGCCGGAGACCAGCCCCAGGAGCGTGAGCCCGAACACGAGCGCGTTCGCCGCCACGATGCCCAGGATCGGCAGCCGCGTCTGGAGCGGCAGCCGTCGCGCGACCTCTGGCCGGCGCGCCAGCCACACGAGGACGACCGCCGTCAGGGCAAGGCCGGCCGCCGCGCCCGAAAGCCACCCCGCGAGGAGGCTCTGCAGGACGTGCGTGTTCACGCCTCGACCGGAGCGGTCTGCACGGCGAGTGCGTCCGGCCGGCGCAGCGTGCGCGCCTCGAAGACGGTGGCGCCCACGGAGCGGAAGTCGCGCCGCAACTCGGAGGCCTTCGCGTCCTCGCGGATGAAGAGGTAGACCGCGGGACCGGCGCCGCAGAGGTGGAGTTGCAGCGCCCCCGCCTGACCGTAGCGCGCGTAATGCGCAACCAGTTCCGGGTCCGTCCGCTCAATCGCGCGCTCGAACGCGTTCACCAGGTCGCCCGTCGGCGGCGGGGCGTTGCGAGCGATGCGGGCCGCGAGCCGCCTCGACCGGTCGCCGCTGCTGAAGTCGTGCGGGTGGAGGGCGGCGTAGCGCTTCGCGGTCTTCTGCTCCATGCGCGGCACGGGCGGCAGCAGGACCAGCAGCCGTAGCGGGCGCATGTCCTTCAGCGGCTCCACCACCTCGCCGCGCCCGGTGCAGCGAGCGGTACCGCCGTGCAGGAAGAACGGGACGTCCGACCCCAGCGTCGCCGCCAGCGCCTCCAGCCGCGCCATCTTCCAGTCCAGCCCCCACAGCCGGGCCAGCCCTCGGATCACCGCCCCCGCGTCCGAGGCGCCACCGCCAAGCCCGCCCGGCGAGGGGATGCGCTTCTCCACCTGGATGCGCACGTCCGGCGACACGCCCGCCGCCTCCGCCAGCCGGATGGCCGCGCGCCGCGAGAGGTCGTCCTCCGGGTCGATGCCGGCCGCGTACTCCCCGCTGAGAACGACCTCGACGCCTGCGCCCGCCTCTCGAGGCGTGATCGTGACGCGGTCGGCGAGGTCGATGGTGGTCATCACCGTGTCCACCTCGTGGAACCCGTCCGGTCGCTTGCCGAGCACCTCCAGCGCGAGGTTGATCTTGGCCGGCGCCAGCAGCCGCAGCGAG
>CAYTRA010000504.1:0-1566 GCA_964439675.1 uncultured Dehalococcoidaceae bacterium | reverse complement strand
TCGATCGTGGAGGGCATCATCGCGGAGCGCGTGGAGGAGGGACAGTTCGACGAGTGCGACATCTCCCTGCGCGACCTCCGCGTGGTGGCGGACTCGTTCGTGCAGGCCCTCTCCGCCGTCTACCACCCGCGCGTGGAGTATCCCGAGCCCACCCGCCGCGAACTGGAAGCGCGAGGGCGTGCCCCGGCGGTGGAGGAGGCCCCTCGACGCCGTCAGCTCGCCGCCCCGGCCCGCCAGGTAGTGGCGGAGAGCGACCAGGACTTCGAGGACGGCGACAAGCCCGTGCTCTCGGAGGACGACTCCTAGTCGTTCCCGCCGACGGCCGTCGCGCCCTCCGAGGGTCGCGATACAATGGGCCGTACTCCCCTCGATCAGCACAGGAGCAGGTATGCGCGCCACCGTGGTCGTGTTCCCCGGGACGTGGAGCGACAACGACTGCGTGTGGGCGCTGGCCCAGTGCGGCATCGAGGCGCGCAAGGTCTGGCACACGGACGAGGTCTCGTTCGACCTCGAGGAACTGGTGGTGCTGCCGGGTGGGTTCTCCTACGGGGACTACCTGCGCACGGGCGCCATCGCAAGGTTCAGCCCGGTGATGGAGTCGGTCGCGCGCCACGCCGAGGCCGGCGGGCTGGTCATCGGCATCTGCAACGGCTTCCAGATCCTGTGCGAGTCCGGCCTGCTGCCGGGCGTGCTGATGCGCAACGAGTCGCTGCAGTTCCGGTGCCAGGACGCGTACCTCACGCCCGTCAACCAGACCTCGCCGTTCACGTCAGGCCTCGAAGCGTCGCGCGGGTACCTGATCCCCGTGTCGCACGGGGAGGGGCGCTACGTCGCGGACGAGGCAACGCTCGCGATGCTGGAGGACACCGACCGAGTGGCGTTCCGCTACTCGGAGCCGGACGGCACGGTGACCGACGCAGCCAATCCCAATGGCTCCCTCAACAACATCGCCGGCATCCTGAACGAACGCGGCAACGTGCTGGGCATGATGCCGCACCCGGAGCGCGCCTGTGAGCCGCTGCTGGGCAACGAGGATGGCAATGCGATCTGGAGGTCAGTCCTCGCCTCGGTCGGGGCGAGGGTGTAGCGCGGCTCCTCGTTCGCTGGTCCGGGGGGCGGGCCGGAGGGCACCTATGGCTGTGGGATACGAGACGTCGGTCGACGTCGACGCGCCGGTGGAGCGTGCGTGGGCGGTCATGATCGACCTCGAACGGATGCCGGAGTGGACCGCCTCGATCAAGCGCGTGCGCCGCGTACGCGGTGACGGTGCAGCCATCGGCAGCCGGTACCGTGTGGAGCAGCCGAAGTTGCCGCCGGCGACATGGACGATCACTGACCTCGATGGCGAGGGTGTGGAACGCCGCTCCTTCACGTGGGCATCGGGCGCTCCAGGGTTTCGATCCGTCGCCACCCACAGCGTGGCGGCCCGAACCGGCGGGTCGAGGGTGACGCTGGACATCCGGACATCGGGCATCCTCGGCCGGTTGTTCTGGCCACTGATGGCCGGGATCACGCGCCGGTACGTGGACATGGAAGCCGCCGGCCTCAAGGCCGCCGCCGAGGGTG
>CAYTRA010000503.1:0-1587 GCA_964439675.1 uncultured Dehalococcoidaceae bacterium | reverse complement strand
CACCACCAGCGGGTTCACCTCCACGATCGAGCCGTCGCTCTCCATGAACGACTTCGCGAGGTTGGCGATCAGCGCGGCCGCCGCGTTCAGGTGCTCACCATCGAGGCCCACCGCGAACGCGAGTTGCCGCCCCTGGAAGGGCTGGAAGCCGCAGGCCGGGTCGATCCACGTCTTGTGGATCGCCTCCGGCGTCTTCGCCGCGACCTCCTCGATGTCCATGCCCCCCTGCGCGCTGGCGATGACGACGGGCATGCCGGGCGAGTTGTCGATGGCGACCGAGAGATAGATCTCGCGGTCGATGTCGATGGCTTCCTCGACCAGGACGGAGTTCACCGGCAGGCCCTGCGGCCCGGTCTGGTGGGTGACCAGCGTCATCCCGATGATCGCCGCGGCGTGCTGCTTCGCCTCCGCGGGGTCGGCCGCGATCTTGACGCCGCCCGCCTTGCCTCGAGCGCCGGTGTGGGCCTGTGCCTTCACCACCACGCGCCCGCCGAGTTCCTTCGCGATGGCCTCCGCCTCCTCGGGCGTGTGCGCGACGCGCCCTCGCGGCACCGGCACGCCAAAGCGCGCGAGGACCTCTTTCGCCTGGTACTCGTGGAGTTTCATGACGCCTCGATCCGTCGAGAGTCCGAGGGCAGGCGCAGGCCGGTCACGCCTCGGACGGCAGTGGGACGTGGAACGGGCCGCCAGGGGCGGCCCGATTGGGGATGGTAGCACCGGGAGGGTTGGAGGCTAGGAGGAGGGGGCATGCCTGCGTCGCTTTGCAACCATCACGCGGCGGATACTCTCTTCGCATGAAGCGCCTGATAGCCATGGCTGTGCCTATCGTGCTGTTGAGCGCGTGCATGAGCGTCTCCGTAGACCTGACCCCCCTGCCCCAACAGGAGGCGTCACTTGTTGGACCTCAACCGAAGCACATCGACGACCTTCTCGGCCGGTACTCGCTCGTGCTCGTTGGGACGATAGGCGACCCGCTCCGGACCACGTGCGAAGCGCCGTGGGGGACACGAGCACAGGACATGACCGATGCCTCTCGGGTAAGTCCGGCGACGTACTACTCGTTCACCGTGGATCGGGTGCTTCATCGCGATCCGGTCGCGCCAGCGTTCCCACGAGTCGAGGCGGGCGCTCGCGTTGACCTGAGAGCGGACGGACACGAGGTAGGTGGAGTGATGCAGGGCTACCCGGGTCCCGAGCCCGGCGAACGCCGGGTCCTCATCACCTCCCCCACCCCGGACGGCGCTGCGCTGTACCTGATTCCGTGGCTCCTGCTGGATGCGAGCGGCGAGGACATCCGCCATGCTTGGCCGGAGCGCGATCTTCGCTTCGAGCCGGCTGAGAGCAGCGAGTTCGCCGCGGCCCTCAACGTGGCGCTAGACGAGCGAGGTCCTCTGCCGACTCCAGCGCCCGGAGATCTGCCGTACGTAGCGTTCCCGCCGGCGGAGCAGGCGACCAGCGGCGGGCCGCGTCCTCGCTTCGACCTCGTGCCGGGCCGTGTGCAGGACGTGAGCCCGGGCACCGTCTGCCGGCGGTAGCCCCCCTACGCCGTCCTCGTGCTAACACTCCCTCGTGACACGCATCCTCGTG
>CAYTRA010000502.1:0-1593 GCA_964439675.1 uncultured Dehalococcoidaceae bacterium | reverse complement strand
TTGAGATCCTCGGAGAGCACCTCGTCGCAGCCGAGCAACCGGGCCGCTTCGATGGTCGCCCCGTCCCAGGAGGACAGTCCGAAGCGCTCGCGGGAAGCCATGGCCGCCTGGACGAGACCGAGGGTGGTCTCCTGCACGGGGAACCGGGTGAACGCCGTCACCGGGTCCGCTGCCTGCCGATGGGTCAGGGCATCGTCACGCGTAGTGCGGTCGCCTGAACATAGAACTCCTGGAGCACCTGCACAGAGAGGGCAGGTCTTGGCTGGTCAGCAGCGCGTTCGCGGCGTCCGCCTTCGCTCACTCGGCAGGGCTTGCGGAGACCGCGTAGAGCAGGACGTTCGCGTCAACGAACCGCACGGTCGTGGACCTGCTCGCGAACTAGTCGCTCGCCTCCGCGGAAGCGGATGATCTCCGCCTGCACCTCACGCTGGAGCGCTTCCAGGCCAGCAAACTCGGCATCCCGGGCAGCGAGACCCTCTAGGTACTCGGCTACCAGTGCACTCACCGAGCGGCCTTGCTCAGCCGCACGAATTCTGGCCCGACGGTAAACCTCGTCCGGCACGGTGACGGTGATGTTCTTCATGGCCCGCACCATCGACAGTTACGCACTTCCTGTGTAACACAGGCTGACTCATCCGCCCCTCGGCCTCCCTCGTTCTCACCATCTTTGGCGTGTCCACCGGGAGGGTGGGTGGTAGGATACCGGCGGCCCGGACGGGCGGATGTGGGGGCGCATCCGGCGGACGGCACATCCACGGCCCGAAACGCGCCATGTTGCGCGATCGAGACCACGATCGGGGGATCACTATGCCCGAGAAGAAGGACCTGTACGAACTCGGCGAGACGCCACCGCTCGGACATGTTCCGAAGCAGATGTACGCCTCGCTGATCCGGCCGGAACGGTTCGGTCAACCCAAAGACGCGTTCAAGGTTGAGCCGGTGGACGTCCCGGAGGTCGGCCCGAAGGACGTGCTGGTCTGGGTGATGGCGGCTGGCGTCAACTACAACAATGTCTGGGCCGCCCTGGGCTACCCGGTCAACGTGATTGCCGCTCGCAACAAGGCCGGTGAGCCGGAGGACTTCCACATCGGCGGGTCGGACGCGTCCGGCATCGTCTGGGCCGTTGGCTCCGAGGTGCGCAACTGCAAGGTGGGCGACGAGGTCATCCTCTCGTGCGGTGTCTGGGACGAGGACGCGCCGGACATCCAGGCGGGCGCGGATCCCATTACCTCCACCACCAACAAGATCTGGGGCTACGAGACCAACTACGGCTCGTTCGCGCAGTTCACCCGCGTGAAGCACTTCCAGGTGCATCCGAAGCCGAAGCAACTGACCTGGGAGGCCGCCAGCGCCTACATGCTGGTGGGCGCAACCGCCTACCGCATGCTCTGCGGCTGGCCGCCCCACACCGTGCAGGAGGGCGACCCGGTCCTGGTCTGGGGCGCCACGGGCGGACTGGGTGTCATGGCGCTCCAGATCGTGAAGGCCAAGGGCGGCATTCCCATCGCCGTCGTCTCGGACGAGTCGAAGTTCGAGATGTGTTACCAACTGGGGGCAAAGGGCGTGATCAACCGTCGCGACCCCTCGTTCACC
>CAYTRA010000501.1:0-1605 GCA_964439675.1 uncultured Dehalococcoidaceae bacterium | reverse complement strand
GTCTCGAAGTAGGCGGACTCGGGCTGGTAGCCGGCCTCCACCAGGGTCTCGAAGGCGTTCTTGATCATGGCGGTCAGGCCGCCGCAGAGGATCGCCTGCTCGCCGAAGAGGTCGGTCTCGGTCTCCTCGCGGAAGGTGGTCTCCAGGATGCCGGAGCGGGTGGAGCCAATGCCCTTGCCGTAGGCCAGCGCCGTGGCCAGCGCGCCCTCCGTGGCGTCCTGGTGGATCGCGACCAGCGCCGGCACCGCGCCGCCGGCCTCGTAGACGCGGCGCACCAGGTGCCCGGGGCCCTTCGGCGCGATCATGGAGACGTCCACGTCCTCCGGCGCCTGGATGGCGTTGAAGTGGATGTTGAAGCCGTGGGCGAACATCAGCGTCTTGCCGGCGGTCAGGTGAGGCGCAATGTGGTCCTCGTAGACCGCCTTCTGGATCTGGTCCGGCACCAGGATCATGATGATGTCCGACATCTGCGCGACTTCATCGACCGTGCCGACCTTCAGGCCCGCGTCCACCACCTTCTGCCAGGAGCGCGAGCCGGGGTAGAGGCCCACGGCCACATCCACGCCGGAGTCGTGCAGGTTGAGGGCGTGCGCGTGGCCCTGGGAGCCGAACCCGATGACGCCGACCGTGCGTCCGTTGAGGACGGAGAGGTCCGCGTCCGAGTCGTAGTAGATCTTCGCCACTGAGTTCGTCTCCTTCTGGGGTTGCGTCGCGGCTTCAGTCCGCGCTGATGCTCTCCCGGCCCGCCCCGCGTCTCATCGGCGTGGACCGCTTGTGACTCCTGCGATCAGTTGCTCGCGTACGGCAGGTCGCCGCCCGGGAAGCGCCCGGACTCCTGGTGGAAGCGCCGCAGCGCCTCCGGCTCGTGCTGGTGGACCCCGGTCGTCCGAGGTCCCCGCGCGAGCGCGATCCGGCCGGTGCGCACCATCTCCCGGATGCCATACGGCCGCAAGTTCTCCACCAGCGCGTCCAGCGTGTCGCCGGCCGCGGTCAATTGCACGATCAGCGAGGTGGGCGACACGTCCACCACGGAGGCGCGGAAGATGTCGATCAGGTCGATGATCTCACGCCGCTGGTCTGGCCGCGCGGACACCTTGATCAGGGCCAGTTCGCGCGTGACCGCCTCGTCCTCCTGGATCGTCTCAACCGTGACCACGTCGATCAGCTTGTCCAGTTGCTTGCGCACCTGGTCGCTGATCTCCGGCGGGCCCTCCACGACGATCGTCATGCGGGAGATGCCCTCCTCCTCCGTGGTGCCCACGGCGAGGGAGTCGATGTTGAAGCCGCGGCGGCGGAACATGCTCGCGACGCGGTTGAGGACGCCGGGCCGGTTCTCCACCAGCGCCGCGACGGTGTGCTTGGTCGACCCGTCCGAGGCGGGATGCGAGGCCGAGCTGGGTGTAGCGGTCGTCATGTCCGTGTCTCCTCTGCTCGGCGCTTAGCGGGCGACCGGCTGGGCCGGGCCCTCGATGGTCTCGCTCAGGGCGGCGCCTGCCGGGACCATGGGCCAGACGTTGTCTTCCGCGTTCACCTGGAAGTCCAGGATCACCGGGCCCGGGTAGGCGGCCGCCTCCTTGATGGCGTCCTCCACCTGGGACTTGTCCG
>CAYTRA010000500.1:0-1609 GCA_964439675.1 uncultured Dehalococcoidaceae bacterium | reverse complement strand
ATCTCGTAGCGATGCTCCGCGGGATTGTCTTCGACTCGGACGGCGTCAGGCATCACGGACCTCGGGCGCTACTTCAGCCAGGGCGTCGGCGGGGCTTCGAGGCGGGCGAGCGGCGAGGCGACGGACGGGAAGCGGCCGTCGTCCTGCTGCCAGCTCTCCGTCGCCGCGTCGATCTCGTCGCGGGTGCGCCCGACGAAGTTCCACCACATCAGGATCGGCGATTCGAACGGCACGCCACCCAGCAGTACGAGCCGCGTCGGCTCCGCGGCGGAGAGCTTCAGCGTCTCGCGTCCCTCGCCGAGGTACGCGAGATGCCCGGGCGTGACGACTTCCGAGTCCACCCCGACGGCGCCCTGGAGCACGATGACCGCGTACTCGCAGTCCGGACGCACGGGTAGCGTTGCCCGCCCGTGGAGCGCAACGTCGATCCCCACGTGGTCCGTGTCGCGTCGCGCCGGCGACTCGACGCCACCGAACTCACCGATGAGCACCGTGACCTGCGCGTCCTCTATGTCCACCTGGGGCAGCGAGGCATGGTGCTCAAAGGCCGGCGCACCGTGGCGGGTGGCCTCCGGCTGCGCGACCCAGAACTGGATGCCGTGGAGTTCGCCGGATGCCCCGGTGTTCTCCTCGGAGTGCGCGACGCCGTCGCCCGCGGTCATCAGGTTCAGCTGGCCCGGGCGGATTACCTGCTCGGAGCCGAGGCTGTCGCGATGGAGCACCTCGCCGGAAAGCAGCCACGTGACGGTCTGCAGCCCGATATGCGGGTGCGGCCCGATGTCGAGCCCCGTCGTCCCGTCCATCGGCGACGGGCCGATATGGTCCGCGAAGCACCAGGCGCCCACGGTGCGCCGACCGCGCTGCGGCAGCGCCCGCCGCACCGACTGCCCATCGATGACCGCCTCGCGACTCGGGCTGATCTCAATACAGGGGACGAGGGAGGCCTCCGCGAGCGTCGCGACTGCTTCGGCGTCCTCGGTCTGAATGGGTCCACTCATAGGGGGAATATCCCTGCCTCATCGCTCTTTGCAACGCGCACCGGCCGGACGACCGGGAGCGCTCGTAAGGCGCGCATCAGTGCACCGGATCAGGCGCCCGGCACAACCACTGCCCGGCCTCGGATCGTGCCCTGCTCCAGCCGCTCATACGCAAGCGGCGCCTCATCCAGCGAGAACTGCTCGATCTCGACGCTGATCTGGCCGCGCCTCGCGAGGTCGAGGACCTCGATGAGTTCCGAGCGCGAACCCCAGTAGGGCGAGCGCACGACCACGTCGAACGGGGGACTGCCGAAGCCGACAGGGACGGAACCACCACCGATCCCCACCACCTGGATCTCGCCCTCGACGGCTACCGAGGCGGCCGCGATCTTCACGGTGGGCGCGGCGCCAACGAAGTCGAAGACCACGGCGGCGCCCTGCCTGTCCGTTATCTCCTTGATCTTGCCGGGCGCCTCGTCGTTGGAGAGGAGCACCTCGTGCGCCCCGACCTGCTTCGCCAGGTCGAGCTTCTCCTGGTTCACGTCCAGCGCCACCACCTGGGCGCCGGTGATCGCGCGAAGGATCTGGATGCCGACGTGGCCCAGGCCCCCCGTACCGATCACCACTGCCGT
>CAYTRA010000499.1:0-1617 GCA_964439675.1 uncultured Dehalococcoidaceae bacterium | reverse complement strand
CCGTGGGCGCGCGCGTCAACAACCGCTGGGTGCCGCTGAACCCCGTCCTCCGGACCGGCGACGTCATCGAGCTCGTGCGCTCCAACCCCCCCCGCGCCCCCCCCCGGGACTGGCTCGTGCCGTCGCTCGGGTTCCTCGGGAGCAGCCACTCGCGGCAGAAGGTGCGCCAGTGGTTCCGACGCCAGCACCGCGACGACAACATCGAGCGCGGCCGGGAGCACCTGGAGCGCGAACTGAAGCGCATGGGCATCCGCGAGTTGCCGAGCGACTTCCACCGCTCGCTGGGCTTCCAGGACGCGAAGGACCTCTACGCCGGCATCGGCTCCGGCGACTTTTCGCCCCAGCGCCTCTCGAACCGCCTCATGGAACTCGCCCCGCCCTCGGAGGCGGCGCCGGTGCCGGTGGCGCCGCAGACGCCCGCCCGCGAGGGTGCGAGCCCGGGCATCAAGGGCGTGCGTGTCCTGGGCACCAGTGGGCTACAGGTGCAGATCGCCCGCTGCTGCAACCCGCTCCCGGGCGACCGCATCATCGGCTACATCACCCGCGCCCGAGGCGTCACCGTGCACCGTGCGGACTGCCGCAACGTCCACAACGGCAACCAGGAACGCATCGTCGACTGTGACTGGGGCCCGAGCGGCGACATCTACACCGCGAGCATCGAGGTGGTCGCCTGGGACCGCGTCGGCCTCCTGCGCGACCTGAGCACGATCATCGCCTCCTACCGGGCGAACATGGTCGGCGTCCGCACCATCGAGCAGGCGGACCGCACCACGATCGTCCAGATCACTCTCGAAACCGAGGGCGGCCCCGCCTTCGCGCGCCTGCTCACCCACCTGGACTCGGTGCGCGGCGTGATCTCCGTCCGCCGTACCGGGGCTGCCTGACGGCCCTGGACGCCAGACCCGCTCGATCGAAGGCATCGTCCCAATCCCCGCTCGGCCTGAGCCTGTCGAAGGAGCCGGCCGTAGGCCGGACGGGGATTGGGCTGCGGTACCCGCACAAGCGCGCGTTACGCCTCGGAGCCTGCGGCCACCGCTGCCGCCGTCTCCCGCGCCGCCAGCATCGAGGCGTGCGTCGGGGCGTCCGGGATGTGCGCCGGGCGGCCCTTCGCGTTCTCCTCGCGGAGGGCGGGCACGATCTGGGTGCCCAGGATCTCGATCTGCTCCAGCACGGTCTCCAGCGGCAGGCCGGCGTGGTCCACCAGGAACAACTGGCGCTGATAGTGCCCCACGTGCTCCTTCATCGCCGCGTACCGCTCGATGACCTGCTGAGGGCTACCGACGGTCAGCGGCGTCTGGGCCATGTAGTCCTCCAGCGGGGCGCCGTGACCGTAGACCGGTGCGTTGTCGTAGTACGGCCGGAACTCGCGGATCGCGTCCTGCGAGTTGGGGCGCACGAAGACCTGCCCGCCGAGGCCCACGATGGCCGTGTCGCCGGGGCCGTGACCGTGCCGCTCCCAGCGTTCGCGGTAGAGGTTCACCATCTGCGCCACGTGCTCGATGGGCCAGAAGATGTTGTTGTGGAAGAACCCATCGCCGTAGAACCCGGCCTGCTCCGCGATCTGCGGGCTGCGGATGCTGCCGTGCCACACGAACGGCGGGACGCCATCGAGCGGTC
>CAYTRA010000498.1:0-1626 GCA_964439675.1 uncultured Dehalococcoidaceae bacterium | reverse complement strand
TGCCGCCGGGGGGTGTGACGAGGCGGACGAGCCAGCGCATGAGGTCGAGGGGCTTTGTCGTCGGATGTGCGACGCGCGACCCATCCTCGGCGGTATAGAACGGTCGCTCCCTGGTCGGCGCCTTGGCTTCGTAGCGGAACGTGGGGAAGAACCGGGACGCGCCGCCAGAGTCGTTGAAGCCGCCAACGTTGTCCTCGTTGATGGCGTAGCGGTTTAGCGTCTGCCCGTTGCCAGCGCTTGTGCCCGCCCGCTTTCGGACGCTCGCCACGCTCGAGCTCTCCCCGCTCTGCTTGTCGAGCTCGGCGGCTTGGGTGTCGTCGAGGAGGACGTTCGTCGGCCAACGGCCGGCGGCGTGTGACTCGAACGTGCCCGGCTGCGGCTTCCACCCGTCGTCATTCATCACGCCGAGGGCCGTGTTGCGGGCCGTGCGGACAACCTCGCCATTCATGCCCACCCGGCACCCGTCCACATTGAGTGCCCCGGTGCCGTGTGCGAGAACATTCGACGCCACGGTCCCGGTGAGGGGCTTGCGGGCTACGACGATCGGCTCGAAGGCGGGCTTGAGCGCCGTGCCCCAGCCCTGCCAGCGTTCGGCGTCAGGGGTGGCGGGGGCGGTGATGTCGAGGTGAACCCTCGTCGCATGGTCCCCGCCAGGGATGAAGTGGTTGGCGCTATTGGTCCACGCGGCCTGACCGATGACCTCACGCTCGGCCTCGACACGCTCAACTAGCGGCAGGTGTTCGTCGGACAAGTCCAACCGCTCGCGGAGGATGTGCCAGTCGGCCAGGGTGGGCACGCGGGCGCCACTGCGGTCCTGCCGCTCCCAGTGCTGGCAACCGTCGCGGTAGCCGAACCAGCCATTGACCTCAGCCGTCGTCAGTCCCAGCGCCTCACGCCGTTCGCGGATGTGGCGACCGAGGGCAAAGCGGTCCTCGAACTTGCGCCCGTTGTCCTTGTCGATGGCCTTGGACACGTCGAGCGACTTGGGAAAGCCCTGCGCGTGTAGCCACGCGATGCTGTCGCGGATCTCGAACCCGGCATCCTCCACGGCGACCGCGAGACGGTGCCAGGTGCGCGAGCCGCCGAACGCGAGCATGTGCCCGCCTGGCTTGAGGACCCGCAGGCACTCGGCCGCCCATCGCTCGCACCACTCCTGGAACGTGGTCCCGGCGCGATACTCGGGCGACGTGCGCGAGGCGCGACCGAACGCATTGTCGCGCCCAGCGTCAGCGGCGTTCAGGGAGCGGCGGAAACCGTCTGCGCCGTCCCACTCGCGGCCCATGAACTCGAGGCCGTAGGGCGGATCGGTGACGATCGCGTGCACGGACTCGGCGGGCAGGGACGCCATAACCTCCAGGCAGTCCCCGTGGTGCAGGGTCACCTGGTCGTCTTGGTAGTAGGGGGTCACTCTTCTGGTCCTTCCTGTGTCCATCCGCACGCTGGGCACGCTCTACGGGTGATGTCTGCTGCGCCGCCGTCCATGCCCCAGCCCCAGATGGGCTCGAACGTGACGAGCAGCTCGCGGTGGTCGCAGTCGGGGCACTTGGGGCCGTCGATGAGGAGTTGGGTGGTCACGCCGCCGCCTCCCGTCGCATGGCGCGCCTCTCTCGCTGAGTGGTCCCCGCC
>CAYTRA010000497.1:0-1633 GCA_964439675.1 uncultured Dehalococcoidaceae bacterium | reverse complement strand
AGATCGACCGGCTGCACGGCCTGAAGGAGAACGTGATCATCGGCAAGCTGATCCCGGCTCGGGCTCAGATCACGGTGGAGCGGCCGACGCCGATCGCCGAGATCGCGATGCCGGAGTCGCTGATGCTGCCGTTCACGTTCGACTTCGAGCGGCAGGAGATCATGCTGGGCGAGACGCCTTCAGTGTTCGAGCCGACGGACGAGATGCGGGCCCAGCTCGCCGGTGCGACGTCCTACGTGGCAGAGCCGGAGTAGCGCTGGCGGCCTCGATTCGTCGGGGAGACGCAGGCTTAGTGCAGAGCCCCGGACGCGAGTCCGGGGCTCTGTTCGTGTGCGGGGGGTTCTCGAGACCCTGGCGTGTGGGGAGGCAGAGGGGCGCCTTCGGCGCCCTTCTGGCCTCAAGGGCGGGCGAAGACCGCTGATCGCGCTGCGCGGAGGCCGGCTGGCGCGAGGGGCGTCAGTCCTCGAAGTGGTAGTTGAACATTTGGTCCAGGCGGTCCTGGGTGACGTAGAAGTCCCAGGCCTCTGCGATGCGGCCATGCTCTGACATGCGGAAGACGTTGGCGCCCTCGCACTCCACCACGTGGTCGCCTCGACGGGCGTTGAGCAGGAACGTGGCGATGACCATGTCGCCGTTGGTCATGACGTGGCGCACATCGATGCGCCAGTCGTCCAGTGGCTGCATGCGGTCCCACATGGTGTCGAAGACGTCGGTCAGACCTCGATAGGTGCCTGAGACGGGGCTGTTGCCCGGGACGTGCCAGATGACATCCGGTTCGGCCAACTGGTCGTTCGGTCGGTTGTCAGCCGGGTCGTAGAGCGAACGCACCAGGTCCACGTGTTCGGCGACGATCATGGACATCCTCCTTCGAGGCTGAGCCGAGGGCGCGGATCGGTCGGGCCTAGCGTTCGTCCGCTGTTCGTCCGCTCTCCGTCCGTTCGTCTCGTCCTCGGCGGTGGGGCTCCCTCGATGGTCGGGTGAGGGCGGTATCCGAGCCATGTCACGGGCGCTTCTGCTCTGCCGCTTCCATCGGTTACGCTTCCTGCTCCCGGAGGCCCTCATGCCCGCAATCATCGAGGCGAACGCGCTCGTGAAGCGCTATGGCGACTTTCGCGCCGTGGACGGCGTGGACTTCTCCGTGGAGACGGGGGAGTTCTTCGGGCTGCTCGGCCCGAACGGGGCTGGGAAGACCTCCACGATCCGGATGATCTCGTGCGTGCAGCCGGTCACGGAGGGCAGCCTGGCGGTGGCCGGGATGGACGTGGGCGCCCGCGACCGGGAGGTCAAGGCGCTGCTGGGCGTGGTACCGCAGGACGACAACCTGGACGAGGACCTGACCGTCCGGCAGAACCTGGAGGTCTACGCCCGCTACTTCGAGATCCCGAAGGCGGTGGCGCGCCAGCGCGTGTCGGACGGCCTGGAACTGATGCAACTGGCGGACAAGGCGGACGCGAAGATCGATGCGTTGTCCGGCGGGATGAAGCGGCGGCTGGTGATCGCTCGCGCGCTGGTGAACGAGCCGCGCGTGCTGATCCTCGATGAGCCGACGACCGGGCTCGACCCGCAGGCGCGCCACCTGGTGTGGCGCAAGTTGCGGCTGCTGCGGGAGCGCGGAGTCACGATCCTGCTGACG
>CAYTRA010000496.1:0-1637 GCA_964439675.1 uncultured Dehalococcoidaceae bacterium | reverse complement strand
GAGCCGCCCCTCGAGGTACGCGCGAGCGTAGATGCCGGGCGAGGCGTGGCCCTGGAAGTAGACCAGGTCGCCGCCGCCGGGGTGGTCCGGGCCGCGGAAGAAGTGGTTGAACCCCACCTCGTACAGCGTGGCCGCGGAGGCGTACGTGGAGATGTGCCCGCCGATGCCGGGGAAGCGGATGTTCGCCTCGCTCACCATGGCCAGGGCGTTCCAGCGGATCAGGCTCTTCACCCGGTCCTCGATCTCGAGGTTGCCGGGGTAGGGGGGCTGCTGGGAGAGCGGGATGGTGTTCACGTACGGCGTGCGGGAGGTGACGGGCAGGGGCACGCCCATGCGCTGCGCCGCGATCTGGATCGACTCCAGCAACCCGGAGGCGCGCTCCGCGCCTCGGCTGCGGCTTACGTCCCGCAGGGCGTCGATCCACTCCTGCGTCTCGACCCAGTCGGCGCCAAACGCGGGGTCCGAGGAGGCGGCTGAGGCGCCGTCAGAGGGCGCCATCTCGTTCACTGCATCAGGCACGCGCGACCTCGCAATCCGTGATCGTGTTACACCGCCCGACCGGGCGGCGTTCCCGATCGGAGACGCCCGGACCCAAGCGGGCCGCAGTGCCGTGGGGCCGCGCTCTTCTCCCAGTGTAGCCACACGCCCTAGCGCCCCGTGGCGAGAAGGTGACGCGGCTGGTGCGCCTCCGGTGGGGGGCGGATCGCACCATCGGTTGCGCACGAGGACACGCACCTCCGGGTGTACGCTGGCTTCACGATGACCCCGCACGCCCCCCGGCCTCCCCGCCTCGTCTCCTGCGTCCTCGGTTCCGAGATCGACTACGCCGAGGGCCTGCGGTGGCAGTCAGCCGCCGCCGACCGGGTGCGCGAGGGCGGCCAGGAGTCGCTGGCGCTCATCGAGCACACACCGGTCTACACCATGGGCCGTCGAGGCGGTCGCGCGTCGCTGCTGGTGCCGCCGGAGATGCTGCGCGCGCCGGTGGTGGACGTGGATCGCGGCGGCGACCTGACCTGGCACGGCCCCGGCCAACTGGTGGGCTACCCCATCCTGGACCTGCGCGCTCGCGGCCTCGGCGCCGTCGACTACGTCCGCCGTCTCGAGGCCACCCTCATCGACGTGCTCGCGGCCTTCGGCATCGAGGCGGGCACGGTCGCGGGGCGACCGGGCGTGTGGGCGGACGGCGCCAAGGTCGCGGCCATCGGCGTGGCGGTACGTCGAGGCGTCACTCGCCACGGCTTCGCCCTCAACGTCGCGCCGGACCTCCGCTGGTTCGCGGACATCGTCCCGTGCGGCATCGGCGATGCCGGTGTGACCTCGATGGGCGCGCTGCTCGACGAGGCGCCCTCGATGCCCGCCGTCGTCGAGGCGACGCGCCGCGCGTTCGAGGCGCGGTTCGAGAGCGTGCTGCGCGACGTGGACTGCGTGGCTCCTCAACGTGAGGCGACGCCCGAAGCGACCGAAGCGATGGAGGTGACAGCGTGACCTCTGCCGAGACACCGCTGCGCGGCGGCAAGCCGGCCTGGCTGAAGGCTCGGTTCCCCTCGGGGCCGCGGTTCCAGCACATCAAGGACCTATTGCGCGAGCAGTCGCTCCACACGGTCTGCGAGGAGGCTCACTGCCCGAACATCGGGGAG
>CAYTRA010000495.1:0-1648 GCA_964439675.1 uncultured Dehalococcoidaceae bacterium | reverse complement strand
GCTGAGGACGCCGGCCTGATCTCCGTGTGGGTGACGGTTGACGGTGAGTTCGTGGGCTACATCGTCGGCGCCCCGGCCTTCGTGAACGCGGCGTTCAACGCCCAGTTCGCTGACGGCCTGGACGCGGGCACGCTCGCGATCGTGGTGAAGTAAGGGAGCCTCGGCTCACCTGCTCGCTCGATAGTGTTTGACCCGTGGGGTCGGGTCCTGTCTCCGGAGACGGAGCGGGGCCCGGCCCCAGGGGAAGAGCAATCTTTTAGGGCGGGAATTTCCTAGGAGAACTCATGGCTCTCATTCGGAAGATGGCGGCCCTGGGCACGGCGATGGCTGTCGCAGCCGTCCTGTTCGGCGCCTTCGCGGCGTCCGCTAACGCCCAGACTCCGCCGTTCACGGCCTACGGCACCGGCCTTACCGCTGGTGACACGGTCACGGCTTCCATCGACGGCAACGCCTGTGGCGAGGCCACGGTGGACGCCGACGGCAACTGGCTGATCTACGTCGAGGCTGGTGGCGACTGCGCCCCGGTTGACGGCGACACGATCAACTTCGCCATCAACGGCGAGGCGGCGGCCGAGACCGCGACCTACACCCCCGGCGGCGCGCCGGCGGATGTGGCGAACGGCATCGACCTGACTGTCGACGCTGACGGTGGTGACGACGGTGACGACGGT
The DNA here is from genome assembly GCA_964439675.1 of uncultured Dehalococcoidaceae bacterium. Taxonomy (GTDB): domain Bacteria; phylum Chloroflexota; class Dehalococcoidia; order UBA2979; family UBA2979; genus W-Chloroflexi-9. The sequence goes on along the minus strand of CAYTRA010000495.1, from coordinate 977 downwards.
GCCGCTCCGGACCCGTCTGACACCGGCAACGCTGGCCTCCTCGGCTCGACCGGCACCTCCATGGCGCTGGTCCTGGCGCTCGGCGTCTTCGCCGCCGCCATGGTCGCTGGTGGCCGCACGGCGACCCGCCGCAACTAAGCAGCGGGTAGCAGGACAGCGGGGCGGCGGACGTTGAAGCACCTTCGGGTCCTCTTCGTCCTGGCGTCGCTGTCCGTGGCAGCCTTCGGGTTGCCTGCCTTCGGGCACTCTGTCTTCGGACAGTCGATGGCCGGTCCCTTCGCTCCTGCTACGGCAGCGGCGGAGGGGCCGGCCTCTTCGTCTCCCGTGTCCTCCCGCTTCCTGGGGTTCGTCTTCGCGGAGGCGGGCGAGCCGCTGCCGACGAAGGTGCGCGCGCTGGGCGTGGATGGCGTGGTGTGCGGCACGACCTCGGTCTCCGTGGTGGAGGCTGACCTGGGGTTCTACAACCTGGAGGTGGTGGGCGACGCCTGGCGAGACGGCTGCCCGGACGAGGGTGACGAGGTCTCCTTCATCCTGCTGTACGGCAACGTGGGTGGTGGCGCCTCGGCGGTGCCGAACGCGGAGGCGGTGTTCCAGGCGGGGGCGACCTCGGTGGTCTCGCTGGGGACGCCGGATGCGTTCGGGGTGACGGGCTGGTCGGGTGAGGCGCCGCGCTCTGGTGGCTCCTCGATCTTGCGGTGGAACGGGCCGAGCGGGGTGCCGGTGGCGGAGGCGGTGTCGCTGCTGCGGGCTGACGTGACGGGCGTGTGGCACTTCGATGCGGGTTCGGGCTCGATGCTGGCGTGGGTGCCTGAGGCGCCGTCGTTCGTGCAGACGTACGAGGTCGTGGGGGCGGGGGACGTGGTGTTGGTGCGGGTGCGGTAAGCCTGCGGCTGGGTTTGGTGTGGTGGGTGTGGCCTCGCGCGAGCGGGGTTTTTTGTTGTCCTCAATGGTTGGGGGATGGTTGGGGGATGGTCGGG
>CAYTRA010000494.1:0-1698 GCA_964439675.1 uncultured Dehalococcoidaceae bacterium | reverse complement strand
ATATCTATGTCGCGTAAACGCACCGTCTGCTGGGTTTCGTTACACCGCGTGTGCCGCTCGAGCGGGTCCGCTTCGGCCCGATATCCCCAGAGCGGCTCGCCTCGCGCTCTCGTTCGCTCGCGCGGCGGCGAGCGACGTCCGCTGCCATGGGCCGTCGGCTCAGGTGGGCGCCGCACCCTCGGTGAGGTACACGCAGCCCTCGTCGCACTGAGGCGCGGGCTCCACGCGCGCCCACGCCACTCGCGCCGCGAGGTTGTCCTCCAGCGCCTGCAGCGCCTCGATGCGCTCGCGCACCACCGCGAGGTGCGCCTCCAGGCGCTGCCGGACGTGGGCGCAGGGGCGCACCCCCTCGCGCCGCAGGTCAAGCACGCCGCGGATCTCGGCCAGCGTCAGGCCGAGGGCCTGCGCCTGCCTGAGGAAGGCGACGCGCTCGACGGTGTCTTCGTCGAAGGCGCGGTAGCCGCTCTCCGTGCGCGCCGCGTCGAGCAGGCCCGCGTCCGCCCAGTACCTGAGGGTGCGCACGCTCTCGCCCGTGGCCAGCGCCAGCTCACCGATGCGCATCATGCCCGCATTCTCACGCACGCAGCGCGCGCCTAGGTTGCCTGCAGGGCGCGCTGGAGCTGCTCGTGGCTGGGCCAGCCGCGCCCTTCGTTCGCCGCGTAGCGCCGGCAGGCAAGCACAGGCGGCCCGTCATAGCCCTCGAGGTCACGGCCGTCGATGCGGAGTGTGGGCGAGCCGGCGAAGCCCGCCTGCTGCTCCTCGAGCAGGTCGGTGACGTTCACTAGGCGTACGGAAGCGGGGGCGCGCGTCGCCGCAAGTGCGCGACCCAGCTCGTTCCAGGCCTCCTGCCAGGAAGGGCATCCCTCGAAGTAGAGGAGTTCGATCGTTTGCATGCCCCGAGGCTACGGCCTCCAGTGCTGTGGAGAGTCAAGCCCGGGCGTTACCAATGGGTCTGCTCCGACTCAGTCGGGCACGGCGCCCGCGAAACGCAGCCGGTTGCCGTCCGGGTCGATGACCAGCATCTCGCGCGCCTGCCAAGGCGCGGTCTCGGGCGCCTCGGCCACCACCACGCCCCGTGCTGTCCAGGCGGCATACAGGGCGTCGACGTCGTCGACCACGAAGTAGGCGGCCCCGCCCACGGCGCAGTCGCCGGCGTGCTCGGTCAGGAACAGGCCCAGACCGTCAAGGCTGAGCTTGGCGAACACCGGCAGGCCGGGTTCAAAGGTGTGCTCCCACTCCACCGCGAAGCCCAGGCCTGCCTCGTAAAAGGCGCGGCTCGCGCGCCAGTCGGTCATGCGGAACTGCGGCGTCACGCGCTGCCCCACGCTCAAGCACCCCCAGGCGGCTGCGACGAGCGACAGCCGCGACCTTGGAACCCCTGACCTACGCCACAACGCTGGCTCATGCGGCAAGGATAGACCACTCCTGTTTCCGACTCGTATTCCCTGCCCTCATCGGCCCGGGGAGCCTTACCCGGGAGCGGGGACGGAAGAGTTGAAGTGGCCAGGCGGAAGAGACTTCTCGGAGACCGAGGTGAAGATACTCAAGTTCCCACAAGAACCTGGATATCCCCAATAGACACCCCCCCAATGGCTTCGCGGCTCACCAGGACTGGAAGTAGTAAATGAAAGAACCCCGTCCTAAACGGGGTTCCACGTGGTGGGTCGTATAGGACTCGAACCTATGACCCGCTGATTA
>CAYTRA010000493.1:0-1709 GCA_964439675.1 uncultured Dehalococcoidaceae bacterium | reverse complement strand
GCGACGTCGCCTGGGTCACGCTCGACCGGCCGGAACGCCTGAACGCGGTCAGCATGCAGATGCGGGACGCCCTGTGGGGCGTCCTGACTGCGTTACGAGACGACCCCACCGTCCGTTGCGCCGTGTTCCGCGGCGAGGGCGACCGAGCCTTTTCCGCCGGCGCGGACATCACGGAGTTCGGGAGCGCCCCCTCGCTGTTCGACGCTCGGAACGCCCGTCTCGGGCGCGACCTGTGGGGGGTGATGAGCGCGCTGCCCGTCCCCCTCATCGCCGCGATCCACGGCTTCGCCTACGGGGCCGGCTGCGAGATGTCGATGTATTGCGACCTCCGCGTCGCCTCCGACGACGCGCGCTTCGCGCTGCCGGAGGTGACCCTCGGGTACATCCCCTCCGCCGGCGGCACGCAGACCGTGCCCCGCGTCATCCCTCGGTCAGACGCGCTGCGCATGGTGGCCACGGGAGCGCCGCTGGACGCCGCCGAGGCGCTGGAGGCCGGGCTGGTGCACGCGGTGGTACCGCGAGAGCGGCTGCTGGAGACCGCTCGCGAGTGGGCGGAGCGCATCGCGCAGGCGCCGCCGGCGGCGGTACGGGCCACGAAACGAGCGATCCTCGAAGGCCTGGACCTGCCGCTTGCGGACGGGCTAGCGCTCGAACGCCGCTTGTCTGAGTCTGTTCGTTCAGGAGGCGCGTAATGGGGGCAGGCTTCATGGCTGGTTCGAAGGGCCGCCGCGAGGGACGTGGCCGGATACCCCCGTGGGCTGGACCAACGGCCCTGATGGTGGTGTCCGCGTTCTTCCTGGGGGTGGTGTTCTGGGGCTTCCTGAACCCGCCCGATCTGCGTGTTGAGTACTTCGACGCCGGACGGGCGGACTCGTTCACCATCGGCGAACTCACCGCCTTCCCGGAGCGCAACCTGTACGTCGTCGGCATGGAGGACGGGCGTCTGCGCGCCATCGACGCGCGCGTGGAGGAGAGCGGCTGCGTGGCGCAGTGGCTGCCCAACGACGAACGAGGCCGGCCGTACAACCCCGGCCGCGTGCCGGGGGTGTTCGAAGACCCGTGCTCGGGCGCCACGTGGTCGATGATTGCGAATGCAATCCAGGGCTCGGACGAGCCCCTACGCACGCCGCACATCGATTACCGTCCGGACACCGAGGGCAAGGCGACGCACGCGTTCATCGAGCACATCAACCCGTAGACGCGCCCCCGAGGCAGCCAGGGCGGTCGGCCTGCCTCGACGTGTCGGTCCGACTCCCGCGAGGCCAGCCGAGGGCGTGCGGGTCACCCCTGGGGTCGGGTTCGCCGGAGTCGGGACTTCTGTAGCGCCTGCGAAGGTGATTGCCTATCATGGCGCGGCTCTGAGGGGATACTGAATGAATACAGCGGAATTCCTGACCATTAGCGCGGCGATCGTGCCCGATCGGGCCGCCGTGGTCGGGCCCGACGAGCGCGTGACCTACCAGGATCTCCAGTCACGGGTGAACCGGCTGGCGCAGGCCCTGCAGGGAATGGGCGTCGGCAAGGGCGAGAACGTCGGCGTCATGGCCGTCAACTGCCCGGAGTTTGTGGAGATCTACTACGCCAGCGCCTCGCTGGGCGCGACCATGGTGCCGCTCAACTTCCGCTCCAAGGCAGAAGAGCTGACGTACATGGTGGAGTCCACGGACGTCACCACCCTGTTCATCTCCGAGCGCTACTGGCCGATCTGG
>CAYTRA010000492.1:0-1710 GCA_964439675.1 uncultured Dehalococcoidaceae bacterium | reverse complement strand
GCCGGCCTGGAGGTGCTGCGCATCATCAACGAGCCGACGGCGGCCTCGCTGGCGTACGGGCTGGACAAGAAGGCGGAGGAACTGATCGCCGTATACGACCTGGGCGGCGGCACCTTCGACATCTCGATCCTGGAGATCGGTGACGGCACCTTCCAGGTGAAGGCGACCAACGGCGACACCTTCCTGGGCGGCGACGACTTCGACGATGTGCTCATCGAGCACCTGGTCGGGGAGTTCAAGAAGGAGAACGGCATCGACCTGGCGCAGGACCGGACGGCGCTGCAGCGCCTGAAGGAGGCCGCGGAGAAGGCGAAGATCGAGCTCTCTTCCGCCCAGCAGACGGAGATCAACCTGCCGTTCATCACGGCGGACTCGTCTGGCCCGAAGCACATGGTGCTCACGCTGAGCCGCTCCCAGTTCGAGCAACTGGTCGGCAGCCTGGTGGAGCGCACCCTGGAGCCGGTGAAGAAGGCGCTCTCTGACGCCGGCGTGCAGGCGTCCGCCGTGGACGAGGTCGTCCTGGTCGGCGGCATGACACGCATGCCGCTGGTCCAGAAGAAGGTGGCGGAGTTCTTCGGCAAGGAGCCCCACAAGGGCGTGAACCCGGACGAGGTGGTTGCGATTGGCGCCGCCATCCAGGCTGGCGTCCTCAAGGGCGAGGTGAAGGACGTCCTCCTCCTGGACGTGACCCCGCTGACGCTGGGCATCGAAACGCTGGGTGGGGTGATGACGCCGATCATCGAGCGCAACACCACCATCCCCACGAGCGCCTCCCAGACGTTCTCCACGGCGTCCGACAACCAGCCGTCCGTGGAGATCCACGTCCTGCAGGGCGAACGGCCGATGGCCACCGACAACATGTCGCTGGCCCGCTTCATCCTGGACGGCATCCTGCCGGCGCCTCGAGGCGTGCCGCAGGTGGAGGTGACGTTCGACATCGACGCGAACGGCATGGTGAAGGTGTCCGCGGCCGACAAGGCGACGGGCAAGCAGCAGCACATCACCATCCAGGCCTCCAGCGGCCTGAGCGAGGAAGAGGTGCAGCGCCTCCAGCGCGAGGCGGAGGAGCACGCCTCAGAGGACGAGGCGAAGCGCGCTGCGGTGGAGGCCCGGAACACGGGTGACTCGCTGGCGTACTCCGCCGAGAAGATGCTGGCGGACAACCAGGAGATCGTCTCGGACGAGCACAAGGAGAAGGTCAACGCAGCCGTCGCTGACCTTCGCGAGGCCCTGAAGGGCGAGGACGTCTCCGCCATCCAGGCGAAGACGGAGGCGCTCTCCGCCGCTATGCAGGAAGTCGGCGCCGCCATCTACGGCGCGCAGCAGGCCGCCAACGCCCCCGGCGCGGGCGGCGAGGGCGGCACGCACGACACCGGCGATGCCGGTGACGGCGAGGAAGCCGGCACGATCGAGGGCGAGTTCCGCGAGGTGTAGCGCCTGAGGGCTTCGGGTTCGGAACCTGCGAGGGGTCGGCGTGAGCCGGCCCCTCGTTTTCGTCTCGGTGCACCGCGTCGGGTGTTCGTGGCTGGTGGTGGTTGTGTTCGGGAGTGCGGTAGGCCGGCTGGCGCCGGCGCCCCCCTCCCCAACCCTCCCCCTCAAGGGGGGAGGGGGTAGATCCGAGGGGACGCCGCGGATTTGGGTTGTCTCCGTCGTGGTGGGAGTGGTCGGGTCCTGTGGGACGTGCTGGGGCAGGAGCGTCAGTGCTCGGTG
>CAYTRA010000491.1:0-1712 GCA_964439675.1 uncultured Dehalococcoidaceae bacterium | reverse complement strand
ACGGATACGGATACGGATACCGATACCGACACGGGCGCGGACACCGACACCGGGACCGACACCGACACCGGGACGGACACGGATACCGGCACGGATACCGGCACCGACACGGACACCCAGGGGACCGACACCGACACCCAGGGCACCGATACCGACACGCAGGGGACGGACACCGGCGACGACACCGGGACCGGCGATGACACCGGCACGGGCGACGACACCGGCACGGACACGGGCGCGCAAGCTACTACTACGGCGACTCGGTCATGGGGCTCCAACTGGACGCTGTAGGGGACCTGACGGTCGGCTGGCCGGTGTACGCCATCGGTTAGCTGTACAACTTCGTCCCCTACGTGGTGGACCGCGAGACGCAGCAGATCGACTACGACGAGATGCTGCGCCTGGCCAAGGAGCACCGGCCGAAGGTGATCGTGACCGGCGCTACGGCCTATCCGCGCCTGTGGGACTTCAAGCGCGCCCGTGAGATCGCTGACGAGGTGGACGCGATCCTCCTCGCGGACATGGCGCACCTCGCCGGCCTCATCGTCGGCGACGCGCACCCCTCGCCGTCCGGGTACGCCCAGGTGATCACGACTTCGACGCACAAGACGCTGCGCGGGCCTCGCGGCGGGATGATCCTGTGCGACAGCAAGTACCGACGGAAGATCGACTCGGGCGTCTTCCCGGGCTCACAGGGTGGCCCGCTGATGCACGTCATCGCCGGCAAGGCCGTGATGCTGCAGGAGGCCGCCACCCAGGAGTTCCGCCAGTACGCGAAGCAGGTGGTGGCGAACGCCCAGGTGCTGGCGCAGACGCTGCTGGACGCCGGCTTCACGCTCGTCTCCGGCGGCACGGACAACCACCTGGTGCTGATGGACGTCACGAAGAACGGCCTCACCGGCGTGCAGGCAGCCGACGCGCTGGAGGCGGCTGGCATCGTGGTGAACTTCAACACCATCCCGTTCGATGACAATCCGCCTCGCGTGGGCGGCGGCATCCGCTTCGGCACGCCGGCGCTGACCTCGCGCGGGATGGGCGAGGCGGAGATGCGCAAGATCGGCGAATGGATGACGCGCGTCCTCCAGCGCGTCGACGACGCCTCGGAGCACGAGGCGGTACGCAAGGAAGTGTTCGAGTTGACCTCGCAGTTCCCGGCGCGAGGCGTGCCCGTCCGGTAGCCGCGCTCCCCTCCCAGCATCGAACTCACTCGACCGCCCACCTATCCGGGGGCGGTCGAGTGGCGTCTGCGGACCTTCGAGAGTCTCGGTAGCCCTCGACGGGCGGGCGTATCATGCGCGTGGTCAGCGAGGGCGGAGGTGCCATCGCCGGCTGCATTGCTGACGTGTGCCCGGGGGATCCGAGGGGGGCTCGGCCGGGATGCGACGGAGGGTCATCGATGGACTGGAACGACAACCCGGAACAGGCCGCCTTCCGCAAGGAAGTGCAGGCGTTCATCCAGCGCAGCCTGCCTGAGCGCTACCAGATCGACGAGGCGGGCTTCGCGACCGAGGCCGGCTGGCAGTCCGACCGCAAGAGCGAGGACTCCGTCGCCCGTCAGGCGGCGAACGACTGGGCTGGCGCACTGGCGAAGCAGGGCTGGATCGCGCCGCACTGGCCGAAGGAGTACGGCGGGGCCGGCCTGAGTCCCACGGAGCAGTTCATCTACAACATGGAGATGGCGAAGGCCGGCGCCCCGGGCGTGGGCGGCTCCG
>CAYTRA010000490.1:0-1716 GCA_964439675.1 uncultured Dehalococcoidaceae bacterium | reverse complement strand
GCCCTCGGCCCGTTCGGCCCGCAGCCCGTGCCTGCCTCGTGACGCGCGCACGCGGCGAAGACTGGTGCGCGGACGTTGAGCGCTACAAGCGCGACCTCGTCTTCGAGGCGACGCTGCGAGGCTACCCGTTCCGGTTCACGTCCACCTGGGGGCTGTTCTCGCCTCGGGAGGTGGACCTGGGCACCTCGATGCTGCTCCAGGAGGTGGAGGTCATCCCGACTGACGACTGCCTGGACCTGGGGTGCGGGTATGGGCCTATCGGCCTGACGCTGGCGCGCCTGGCGCCGCAGGGCGAGACGCTGATGGTGGACCGGGACTTCGTGGCCGTGGAGTACGCGAACCAGAACGCGAGCGCGAACCGCGTCCCCAACGCGCAGGCCATGCTCTCCAACGGCTTCGCGCAGGTCCCGCCCGACCGGCAGTTCGACCTCGTAGCCACGAACCTGCCCGCCAAGGTGGGCAACGAGATGACCAGCATCCTCTTCGGTGACGCCTACGACCGGCTGCGGCCAGACGGGCGGTTCTACCTCGTCACGCTCTCCGGGATGCGGCGCTACATCCAGCGCACGCTGGAGGAAACCTTCGGCAACTACGAGAAGGTGCGACAGGGGCGTCAGCACACTGTCCACCTGGCGGTGCGCGAGGCGGACTAACCCGCCATACTTCCGCTATGGCTACTGCGACCCCGATCTACCCCTCGCTCCGCGGCAAGCGCGCCCTCATCCTCGGCGGGTCGCGCGGCATCGGCCGTGCCATCGCGCTGCGCCTCGCGCGGGAGGGCTGCGATGTGGTGGTGAACTACGCCCGCTCCGTCGAAGCCGCGGAGCAGACCGCCGCCGACTGCCGCTCGCTGGGCGTCGCCGCGGAGGTCGTCGGCGGGGACGTGGGGCACGAGGACGAACTGGCCGCCGTGTTCCAGGGCGTGGAGGCGGACGGCCTCGACATCCTGGTGAACAACGCCGCGCGAGGGCTGGAGCGCCCTCGGCCGGCGGTGGAGCAGCGCCCGAAGCACCTGCACCGGACGATGGACGTGAACCTGTTCGGCCCGTGGCAGGCGGCCCAGGCGGCCGCCCCTCTGATGGAAGCCCGAGGCGGGGGCGCCATCGTGAACCTCCTGTCGCCGGGCGCGCACCACTACATGCCGGACTACTCCGCCGTGGGCGTCAGCAAGGCCGCCCTGGAGTCGCTCACGATGTACCTCGCGGTCGAACTCGCACCTCGAGGCATCCGGGTGAATGGGATCTCCGCCGGCTGGGTCGAGGGCTCCGAGGGCGAACACTCCTACCGGTCAGACGTGAGCAACCGAGTCCGCAAGCACGTCCCCGCCGGCCGCAACGTGGCACCGGAAGACCTCGCAGCGGCGGTGGCGTGGGTCTGCTCGGACGAGGCGCCCATGCTCGTGGGCCAGGTACTGCACCTGGACGGCGGCTTCGGCGCCGGCTCCTGGCGCGCCGTGCTGGAGGGCTAACGCACCGAGCCCGACAGGTCCTCGGCGGCCCGCGAACTCAGCGGCGAACGATCTCGATCCCGCGCGCTCAGCGCGTCCTTCGACAGGCCGGGTGAACGGGCTTGGGACGGGGCCGAACCAGCAGTCCCGGACGAGCACCCAAAATCGGGCTGGTCCTAATGACCAGCCCGTCACGGCCCTCGCGCTCCTGGGTTATGTGAGGAATTGGCTCCGGTCCCGCCGCCGCGAGGTAGCGGGGTCGGCTCGTT
>CAYTRA010000489.1:0-1718 GCA_964439675.1 uncultured Dehalococcoidaceae bacterium | reverse complement strand
CGCGGCGTAATCGCGCCCCGCGGCGTGGGGCGGCCTCGCGGGTTGGCGCGCCCGCCCGGCCCCGCCGCGTCCACCGACACGACCAAGAAGCCGGGTGGCAGAGCCACCCGGCTTCTTCACGGAGGGCTGCTCGACTACGAGGACAGCGACAGGTACGGCAGCACCTCAGTGCCGGCGCCGTAGCCCTTGGTCTCACGGATGCCGCCGACCTGCGCTGGAACGCGACGAACGAGGTGCCCGCGCCGTACGAGGTGGGCACGTAGAGCATGTGCTCCGCGTTGATCCGTTGGATCTCCTTCACCATCTCGGAGCGACGGTCGGGGTCCATCTCGGTCGACTGCGCAGTGGCCAGGTCCACGACCTCCTGGTTGCCCAGGCCGCCTCGCGAGTAGGGCTGCCGCACGAACAACTTCGTGAGGTGGGGGCCAACCTCCGGGTATCCGGTCATGGGGCCGAACGCGGCGGCATCCAGGTTCCCCTGCGTGGTCTGCGTGATGTAGATCGCGTTGTAGTCCACGGGCTGAGGCTGTGCCTGGAACCCGGCCTCCGAGAGCATCCCGGCGATGGCCTCGGCGACCCGCTCGAAGGTGGCGCCGTAGCGCTGCGAGGCGTAGGTCAGGGGGAGTTCTGGCTGGTCCACGCCGACGGCGGACAGCAGCGCCGCCGTCTCCTCCGGGTTGTGCTCGAAGTACGCCGCGGAGGGGCCCGCCTCCTCGGACTGCGGGTCCAGCCAGAAGCGCGGTCCGTATCCGGCCGCGACCACGTTGTTCCAGCCCTTGAACACATCGATCCCGGCGTCCGAGAGTGCCTGCACGTTGTAGGCGAGTTCCAGGATCGCGTCGCGGTTCAGGGCCATGGAGACGGCCTGCCGGAACCGCTCGTCCCGCCAGGGCGCGTCCGGTGCGATCTCCGGCCCGGCGAAGTAGATGATCGCGCTGCCAATGGCGAGTTCGCCGCTCCACTGCAGGTCCGGGCCCTGCTCGCGAACGTTGAGGACGTCGTCGCCGGGGATGCCAAGCTGGTGCAGGTTGCCTGCCTGGAACTGCGCCAGTGAGTTCGCGTACTCCGGGATGATCGCCTGGCGCACCCCGTCCAGGAGCGGGTGGTCCGGGTCGTACCAGTCGGGGTTGCGGACGAAGTGGATCTCGGAGGAGGTGCGGTATTCCTGCAGGATCCAGGGCCCGCTGCCGATGGGCTGCGTCGCGGCGTCAAAGCCTCCGTCCGCCTCCTTCGGCATCACCCAGAAGAGGTTGGCGTCCGCCATCTGCTCCAGGAACGTCGGCGACGGGCCGGTCAGCGTGACGTTCAACGTGTAGTCGTCCGTCGCCTCCACCTGGCTGATGTTCGCCACCTCGCTGGCGGCCAGCGAGTCCTCGGCGGTGATGACCGACCACGAGTACAGGACGTCCTCCGTGGTGACTTCGCGGCCGCTCACCGGGGCGATGTCGTGGAACTTCACGCCCTGGCGGAGTTTCACCACCCAGTGCTGGCCGTCCTCGCTCTCGGCGCTTTCCGCGAGGTCCGGGACGGGCTCCGCCTGCGCCGAGGGCAAACCGGGCTGAGTGCCGACCTTGAAGAGCCGGCTGTAGACGTAGCCGGCGAAGCCCTTCGTCGCGAACGACTGGTTCTTGTACGGGTCGATGGTCGGCGGGTCTCCGGGGATGTGGTTGAGGTACGTGCCGCCTCGAGGCTCCCCCCTCGGGGCAGCGGTGCCCCCG
>CAYTRA010000488.1:0-1730 GCA_964439675.1 uncultured Dehalococcoidaceae bacterium | reverse complement strand
CGGGGCAGAGTTCCCGACGGACAGGCGACTGAGGCGAACGCTGGAGGCGAACCCCCTCTGACCCCCTCCCCCCTCGCGGGGGAGGGGGGAGGGGGAAGACACGCACCTCGATCGCCCAATACCCATCCCTCCGCAGCACCACCACCCGCGCGCGCGCCGCAGCACCAAACGCCCTTCCCCCACAACAGAGGTGCGGTAGTCTTCACCCGCCGGCAAGCCATCCGCTTGACTGGCGAGATCGCGCAGGCAGCACCCTCCGGCCCCCTCCCCCCTCGCGGGGGAGGGTTGGGGAGAGGGGGTTCTGCCGGGCTCCTCCTGGGATGGAACACGCATGCTCGCGCTCCGCAGCACCCTCGTCATCGACGCCCTCGACGAGGCCGCCCTCAAGGCGGCCCGTCGCACAGCCGCCGACGCCGTCCTCATCGACCTCGCCCACCCCGCCATGCACGGACACCGCGAGGAGGCCCGCGCCTCCGCCTCCCGCCACACGAGGGCTATCGCAAAGACCGGACGCCCCGTCGCCGTGCGCGTCTCCGACACTCGCTCCGGCGAGATGGAGGCCGACATCGCCGCCGTCGTCCACGCCTCCCTCGCCGGCGTCGTCATCGCCGCCGTCGAGGAGCCCCAGGACGCCCGCGACGCCGACGTGCTCGTCCGCAAGTACGAGATGCGCTCGAAACTGGTGCCCGGCGAGATCGACCTCGTACCGGAGATCGACTCCGCCGAGGGCCTGGTGGCGATCTACAAGATCCTGCTCTCCGTCGACCGCCTCCGCGCCATCTCCCTCAGCATCGACGGCCTCCGCCGCGACCTGCGCCTCGGCGCCAGCGCCATCGGGCTGTACGACCACGCCATGGCGGAGATCGCCATCGCCGCGGATGCCGCTCGCGTGCCGTGGATCGTGCACGTCACCCACCACCGCCCCGGCGTGGAGACCATCCCCTCGCGCGCGCACGACTTCGGCGCCGTCGGCGTCACCGTGCACAACGAGGGCGAAGCGCGAGGCATGAACTCCCTCTTCACCCCTGACCCCTCGGAGGTGACCATTGCGCGGGCAATGGTGGCGGAGTGGGAGCGCCTCCGGAAGCGCGGCCAGCGCCTCGGCGTCGTCGCCGGCGAGGTTGTCGAGTCTCCCGGCTACGACCGCCTCGTCGACCGTCGCACCGTCCGCCGCGCCCGCTCCCTCCTCGAACTCGCGGACGCCATCACCCGCCGCGAAGCCATCGAGCGCTAACGCCCTCCGAGGAGGCCTGCCCGCTCTCCGCTCTCGCAGGGGGCTCTCGTAGGGGCGCAGCGTGCTGCGCCCGACACCGGAGGCACGCCAACCTCGATCCCCTGCCACCCCTGAGGACGCCCGGGAACTGGTGCTCCTCGCAATCGACGCACGCCCACCAACCCGTTCGCCCTGAGCCTGTCGAAGGGCGGACGGGCTACCGCACTCCCACGGACCGAAGACCCCTACTCGAGGACAACCAGCCACACCAGCAGCGTGGCACTCGGATTCGGAGTCTCGTACGTCGTTCCGAGGGCGACGCGCTGCCCCGGCTCCAACTCCCCCAGTGGCACAGACAGGTACGAACCGGGCACCACCCGGTGCACCCGCCCGGCCTCGTCGGACCCAGACACCGGCTCCAGCGTCACCATCGATGTCGCGAGGTCAACGCTCTCGATCACTCGGCCAGAGGCCTCGAAGGCGGGCGCCCAGACGTAGCGGCCGTCTCGACTCGCGT
>CAYTRA010000487.1:0-1747 GCA_964439675.1 uncultured Dehalococcoidaceae bacterium | reverse complement strand
TCGCGAGTCCGGGGGCAGCGGGCCGAAGGTGGGCGGCCAGACGCCGAGGGCAGCCGATCGCTCGGCGATGTCCGGGTCCGCCTCGTGGCCGAAGGGGGAGAGCGGCGCGAGTTTCTGGTTCGTCGCCAGGTAGGACATCCACGGGTCGTCGACGATGATGACGTCGTATTCGCCCCGGAGGCCCTCGGCGTTGCCGATCACGGCGTCGCGGTAGGAGACGTAGTCGGAGGCGATGGCACGGTCGCCGGAGGCAGGGTCGATGATCCCGAGTTCGACGGTGTTGCCGGTGATGTGTTCCCACTCCGGGATGATGCGGAACAGCGCCGTGGTCTCCGCGCCGGCGAAGGCGGCGATGCGGATTGTGACCGGGCGTGTGACGGCAGGCGGCAGTTCGGGGTCGTCGCTTCCGCACGCCCCGAGCAGCACCGACACCGCACCGAGGGCCATCAAGAGGCCTCGGCGGAACACCCCGCTACCAGACAATCGGCGCAAACGACCGCCCCTGCTACACCGCCCGAGCCCGGCGGTGGGGACGATACTACTGGCCTGCGGGCCTACGGCGGGTAGGGTTCCCCCGGCTTGGTCGCAGAGGGGGCGACGTTGGCGCGCACCTTCCTTCCCAGCCTTCCCCCTCAAGGGGGGAAGGGGCCAGAGCGAGACGCCGAACCCAAGCGCGGCTCCACGCTTGATTGACCCGCGGCTGCTACCTTCGAAGCCCAGAAGGATGGCCCCATGAGAACACTTGTCACCGGCTCGTCCGGCTTCGTTGGCAGTCACCTGGTCCGGCGCCTGCTGGCCGACGGCCACCAGGTCACCGGCCTGGACGTCGCCCCACAGCGACAGCCGCTCCCCGACGGCGTCGAGGGCTGGCGCGACCTTCGAGGCGACATCCGCGACGAGGCTGCCGTGCGCGAGGCGATGGCGACGTCGCAGCCGGAGGTGGTCTACCACCTGGCGGCGCAGGTCTCCGTTTCCGTCTCGATGCGGGAGCCGCGCCTGGATATCGAGACGAACGTCCTGGCGACCACGATGCTTGCGAAGGCTGCGGCGGACGCGGGCGTCCGTCGGTTCGTGAACACCTCCTCCGGCGGCGCGATGTTCGGGGAGCCCCCCGTTGTCCCCGCGGACGACGAGACGGAGGCCGTCCCGCGCTCGGTGTACGGCGCCTCGAAGGTCGCGTCGGAGATGTACCTGCGGATCATAGAGGCGGAGACCGGCATGTCGGTCGCTTCGGTGCGTCCGGCGAACATCTATGGGCCGTGGCAGGACCCGCACGGCGAGGCCGGCGTGGTTGCGATCTTCACGCAGCGCATGCTGCGCAACCAGGACGTGACCGTCTTCGCGCCGGGCACGGACACCCGCGACTACGTCTACGTGGACGACGTGGTGTCAGCGCTCGTGCTCGCCTCGCAGGCGCCGACCGGCGAGATGTGCGTCGTCGGCACGGGCGTCGAGACGTCCACGCTGGACATCTTCCATGCGCTGGCCGCCCTGACCGGCTACGAGCGCCCGCCGGTGATGGGGCCGCCCCGGCCGGGTGACATCGCCCGCATCGCCCTCGATGCGCGGCGGGCTCGCGAGGTGTGGGGCTGGCAGCCCACCGTGGCGTTCGAGGACGGCCTCGCCCGCACCGTGGAGGCGTTCCGCGAGGAGTACGAGGCGGAGCGCCTCGACGGGGCGGGCGCGCAGTAGCGCGTTACACCCGCCTACGCTCCGCGGGCACTATACCCCGCAGGCCCTATACCCC
>CAYTRA010000486.1:0-1758 GCA_964439675.1 uncultured Dehalococcoidaceae bacterium | reverse complement strand
CCCCGCCTCGATCCGCGAAGACGTACATCTCTTTCTGGACGATGTCGCGCTCGTCGCCCACCGTGCGCAGGACGACGCCCGCGTCCTCGACGATCGGAGTCGTGATCTGCCGGTAGTCGAAGAGCCGCGCCACCCGCTCCGCCGTGTCGCGGATGTGCCGCCAGAGGGCAGCATCCTCCGGCAGCGTGTCGTTCATCCCTCGCGGCGCCTGGTATTGCGGCATGCCGTGATGCTAGCGAGATGGTGCTAGCACGCCAGTACCAGGGCTAGCGGGTTCCCTTTCCCGCTCGTCCTGGGCCCGTCGAAGGAGCCGGCCGAAGGCCGGACGGGAAAGGGAACCTGTCGCTGGGCACACGGCTAGCGCCAGCCCCCACCATCACCGCTAGACTAGAACGAAGATGGTCGTATCCAGGCCCCTGCCCGCCGGCGGCGCCGAACTCATCGAGGAAGTAGCGTCCTACCTCCCGGAGGATCGCGTTGCGCTCGTGGAGAGCGCCCTCGAGTTCGCGATCGATGCCCACGGGGAGCAGAAGCGCCGCTCCGGCGATCCCTACATCACGCACCCCATCGCGGTCGCGCGCCTCGTGGCGTCGCTGCACATGGACCCGCCCACACTCGCCGCTGCGCTCCTGCACGACGTCGTCGAGGACTGCGACGTCAAGGTGGAGACCCTGCAGGCGAAGTTCGGCGCGGACGTCGCGAGCCTCGTCGAGGGCGCCACGAAGATCGACCAGTTGCCCGACCGGGCGCTGGACACGGCGCAGGCGGACGCTGAGACGCTCCGCAAGATGTTCCTCGCCATGGCCGAGGACGTGCGCGTCGTCATCGTGAAGTTGGCGGACCGCCTCCACAACATGCGCACGCTGGAGTGGCTGGGCGAGGACCGACAGCGCGCCCTCGCCCGCGAGACCATGGATATCTATGCCCCGCTCGCGTCACGCCTCGGCGTGTGGCAGTTCAAGTGGGAGTTGGAGGACCTGGCCTTCCGCTACCTGCAGCCGGCGGACTACCGGCGCGTGGCCACCATGGTCAACGCCAAGCGCTCGGAGCGTGAACGCTACGTCCGCCAGCTGACCCACGAACTCGAGGGTGCCCTCGGCGATGCGGGCATCGAGGCGGAGGTGGCCGGACGCGCGAAGCACCTCTACTCCGTCTACCAGAAGATGCAGCGCTACATGGCAGGCGGTCGCTCGTTCGACGAGATCCACGACCTCCTGGCCGTCCGCGTCCTGGTCCCGAGCGTGGCCGACTGCTACAACGCGCTGGGCATCGTCCACCAGAAGTGGCGGCCCATCCCCGGCACGTTCGACGACTACATCTCCTCGCCCAAGGAGTCGCTCTACCAGTCGCTCCACACCTCCGTACTTGGCCCCGGGATGCGCACCTTCGAGGTCCAGATCCGCACCTTCGAGATGCACCAGATCTCGGAGTACGGCGTCGCGGCGCACTGGCAGTACAAGGAAGAGCGAGCCAAGCGCGACCAGCAGTACGAGGAGCGCATGGCGTGGCTCCGGCACCTGCTGGAGTGGCAGCAGGAGGCCTCCGGTACGGACGACTTCCTGGAGTCGATCAAGACAGACGTCTTCCGCGACCAGGTCTTTGTCTACACCCCCAAGGGCGAGGTGCGCGTGCTGCCGGCCGGCTCCACGCCCATCGACTTCGCGTACCGCATCCACACCGACCTGGGCCACAACACCGTGGGCGCGCGCGTGAACAACCGCATGGTGCCGCTGAACACCGTCCTCCGGAACGGCGACG
>CAYTRA010000485.1:0-1767 GCA_964439675.1 uncultured Dehalococcoidaceae bacterium | reverse complement strand
CGGACGAGGACGGCGACGGCGTGGTGCGCTGGCGACTGGTGCGCGCGGAGTGACCGAGGTCGACGTCGCGATCCTGATCCTGAGCCTGGAGGGCTTGCTGTTCATCGCCCTCGGCTTCGCCATGCCCGGCATGGCGCCCAGTCCGTTGGTCGGCATCCGCGTCCGCGCCACCCGCGCCGACGAGCGGGTCTGGCGCGAGACCCACGTCTACACGGGGCCGCGCTTCATGCGCCTGGGCGTCGCGGTCCTCGTGGTTGGGTTGGCCCTCGTGTTAGCGCCGGGGCCGGACATCGCGCGCCTGGTGGCGCTGCTGGTGGTGAGCGTCGGCGGGATCGCGTGGCTGCTGTGGGACACCACGCGCTACGCGAACGAACGGCTGCGCCACTGGCAGCGCGTGGACGCCCTCGAAGCGTCGAGGACGCCTCGGGGCTAGCGGGCTATCGGCGCCCGTGTCCCCGTCCGGCCTTCGGCCGGCTCCTTCGACGGGCTCAGGACGAGCGGGGACAAGGGGCCTGGTGCTGCGTCAGAGCGCCGCCGCTGCGTTAGCGCGCCGGCGCTGCGTCAGATCGCTGGTGCTGGTCAGATCGCCGGCGCTGCGCCGCCCCAGATCGAGTCACCATCCCCGTTCATCCTGAGCCTGTCGAAGGACGCCCCGCAGGGGCGCGGGGATGGTGACTCGCGAGGATCGAGGACCGCGCGCTGAGGCACCCTCCGTTAGTCCGCTACCGAGGGCGGGGCCGCTAGGCCTTGGGCAGCGGGGCGGCCTTGCGGACGGGCATCGGGCGCGGCGGGTTCTTGGCGAGGTAGTCGCGGAGCGCCTCGTCGATCACGGAGTCGACGGAACGGCCATCGATGGTGGCGACGCGGCTGATGCTGGCGATGACTTCGTCTTCGACGCGGAGCGTGACTCGCATGTGGTGATCCCCTCGGAACTGTGTTGGCAGACTAGTGCGGGGGTGGGAGCGAGGGCTAGTACTTCCGCCGCCCTGCCACGCCCGCGCCTTCTTCGGACGCGTCCTTCGACTGGCTCAGGATGAACGGGAGTGGAAGCCCTCGCCCGCCTGTGCCGCGCCCTAGTCTGCCGCCAGGTGGCGGTAGAGCGTGGGCAGGCGCCGTGGGAGCGACTCGATGTCGTCGACGACCTCGTAGCCGATGTCGTCGCACATCTGCTTGAGGTAGTCGTGGCCTTCCTTGTCGACGGTGATGAGGAAGGGGGTGATGCCGAGCCGCTTCGCCTCGTTCAGCGCCTGCTTGGTGTCGTGGACGGCGTACTCCTTCTCCGTCCGGTCGCGGCCGTACCCGTGGTCCTGAGGGCGCCCGTCCGACACGAGGATGAGGATCTTCACCTTCGCGTCGTACTCCTCCAGCTTGTGGATGGTGTGCCGGATGGCCGGGCCCATGCGCGTGGAGCGGATGGGCTCAATGGAGCCGATGCGCTTCAGGACGTGCTCGTCCTTCTGCTCCTTCAGGTCCTTGATGACGTGGAACTCCACGTTGTCGCGCCCATAGCCGGAGAAGCCGTAGATCCCGTACGAGTCGCCGATGGCCTCCAGCGCCTCCACGATGAGGACGGTGGACTCCTTCTCCAGGTCGATGATGCGCTTGGGCGGCTCAACCATCGCCTTGGCGCGACGCGCGGCGAGCCACTGGAAGTAGCGCCTCGGGTCGCCGTCGAAGTTGTCGTCGTCGTCATCGCCCTGGTCGTGCTTGACGCGCTGCTTCTCGATCTCCTCGTCCGTGGACGCGGACATGTCGAGGAGGAACGCG
>CAYTRA010000484.1:0-1774 GCA_964439675.1 uncultured Dehalococcoidaceae bacterium | reverse complement strand
AACAGTTCGGGCTGCGCAAGCGCATGGTCGTGACGGTACCGGAGGCGAGGCCGAAGCCCAAGCCGCTGCCCCCGGTGCTGGGCGATCCGGCCCGGGCCGGGACCCGGCTCCGACGGCGGATGGTCGAGCGAGCGAACCGGGCGAAGCTGGATGCGTGGAAGGCGGCGGCATGACCAACGAGATCACCGCCGAGCAGTATCAGGAGATTGTCAAGGGTGAGAAGAAGCGGCCCAAGTACGGAAACAAGAAGGTCAAGCGGCACGGCAGGACGTTCGACAGCATCAAGGAGGCGGACCGCTACGACGAGCTGCTGATGATGGAGCAGGCGGGCCTCGTCTCCGACATCGAGTGCCAGCCGAAGTACCCGCTGCTCGGACAGGACGGCACCGTCGTGGCCCGGTATTATGCGGACTTCGCCTATCACGACAACGAGGAGGGGCGCATCGTGGTCGAGGACGTGAAGTCGGACATCACGAAGAAGGACCGTACGTATCGGCTCAAAAAGAAACTGTGGGAAGCTCAGTATGGCATGCCATTGAGGGAGGTCTAGGATGGGCAAGCCGACGACATTCAAGGAAGCCGTGGCCTACCTCTACGCGTCCATGGATCTCGCCAACCGGACGCGCTCGTGGGACGCCGGGGCGCTGGAGCTGATGGACACCGAGTACGACCTGCTGCTCCAGAAGGTGCGGGATCTGGAGAGCGTGCGGGAGCCGGAGATGTGGGAGGGGTACACCGACGAGGATCTGGAGGAGCAGTACGAGCGGGCGATGGAGATTCGGGACTGGTTCACCTGTGACGTGATCAACGCCGAGTTGGACCGGCGCAGGAACCCGGTCGGGTACTAGGCGGCGACCCGCTCCTGCCATTCCCGCACCGACCACAGCGGGGTCATCTCGTGCCGGTCCGGGTACAGGATGACCCCCGGCATGACCGGATGGGTGGTGAGGCTGAACCAGCGCTTGGCATAGCCACTGTGGGTCTGGAACGATCCGGTGTTGATCGCCACCTTGGTGGTGTGGCCGTGGGTAAACTTGATAATCCCGGGAACGTGGTAGTCCCCCATCACGGCAATCTCCCGGTCATGCCCCTCGCGCCTCAGATAGCGCATGGGTGCATGGCAGGGATTTTCTATGCTCCGGCCAAGGAAGCGGTGCGACAGGGCGAAGCGGTAGGTCTCGTCACCCACGGTAATGTCGGGGTGGCCGATGCCGGAGTGGTAGACGAAGCGGCGGTTCTGGAGCCGGGCGAAGGCCGACACGCCGGTGAGCGCTTCCTCACGGTCGACGGCGTGGTTGTCCCAGGTGGCGGCCAGCACGCGCGGGGCAATCTCATTGAGCCACGAGTCGATGTAGGCCACCTGAAGGTCGGGCGGCAGCATGTTCGATGTGACCTCGGAGACCGACCGCAGCTTGATTGCCATCTGGGCGAGGTCGCCGAGCAGCAGGACATAGAGGTTCGGCGTGTTCAGGATCTCGTCGGTGATGGATTCGAGGAGCTGGTGGTTGGTGGCCCAGTCACCGATGTGCGTGTCCGAGAGGGCGAGGACAAAGATGGGGTCGCCGGTGTCGATGCGAATGTCGGCGGTGTCCTGTGACCATGACGCCTTGTGTTTGAGGTCCTGCATCCCCTTGATGTACTGGTTGGCTTCGCGCCAGTTGAACTCACCGATCTTCTTGTTGGCGTCGATGTCCGGGTCCGTGCTGGACGTGGCCCCGGTCTTATGGCGCGGCTCGACCGAAGTGTCGAACCAACCAGTAGTGTAGGTCGTGGA
>CAYTRA010000483.1:0-1779 GCA_964439675.1 uncultured Dehalococcoidaceae bacterium | reverse complement strand
GGTAGCGGTCCAGGCGCTGGCGCACGTGCTGGAGCGCGACGCCGAGGACGTGCGGGAGGGCGTGGGTGGGCACGCCGTTGTGCAGCGAGATCACCACGGCATCGTCCGTCCACTCCACGTTGGAGAAGGAGTTGCCCTCGAAGGGTTCGATGCGGATCTCGCGCTCGGCCTCGATCTTCACGCGTCGCTCGAGTTCGCCGTGCATGGAGGCGAGGGACGCCCCGATCTCTTTGCCGATGACCTTCATGCCGCCCCGCTTCTCTGTGCTGCTTCTGGGTGCTGCTTCTCTGGGTACGTGTCGAACCTGGTGTGATGCTGCGCGCTGCTAGTCGAAGAGCGGCTGGCAGGTCACGCAGTAGTTGGTCTCGCTGCCGCTCCGCACCTGCGCCTTGACCTCGTTGCCGCATCGAGGGCAGGCCTCGCCGCCGCGACGGTGCACCTTGAGATGCTGCCGCCATTCCTCCTTGCGGCCCAGCCCCTCGCCCTGCACGGTCTCGTCCACGATACGGATGGACTCCTCCAGGACGGAGCGCACGGCGCGGAAGACGCGCCGCCAGTCCTCCTCCTCCAGGGTGGCGCCTCGACGGTGGGGGTGGACGCCGGCCTCCCACAGGATCTCGTCCGAGTAGGCGTTGCCGATGCCGGCGAAGACCTCCTGGTTGGTGAGGGTGTTCTTCACCTGGCCGCGACGGCTGCGCATGAGTTTGACGAACTGGTCCTCGTCCAGGCCCATCACGTCCGGGCCGAGTTTCTCCATCTGCGGCACCGTGGCGATCTCCGCCTCGCCGGCCACGAGGTACCACCGGCCCATGCGCCGCTGGTCGGAATAGCGCAGCTCGTGGCCGTCGTCGAAGCCGAGGACCACGCCGAGCATGCCGGGCTTCTTCGCGCCGTGCTCTACCCAGTGGAAGCGGCCGGTGAGCATGGGGTTCACCACCAGGATGCGGCCGTCGTCCACGAAGAAGAGCAGGAACTTGCCGAGCCGGTGGATCTCCCCGAACCCGTGCCCCACGAGGTCATCGAGGCCGGCGGCGCCGGTGCGCACGATCCACGGGATCGGCGCGGCGGTGTGCGCGACCTTCAGGCCCGCCAGCCGGGGCATCAGGTAGTGACGGATCGCTTCCAGGTCAGGGATCTCAGGCATCGTGCTCTCCGAGGGCGACCCGGTCGTCAGAGGTCCGGGCTGGCGATCGTACGCGCCCGCGCGGTCCGTACGGGGGTCAGCCGAGCGCGACCCAGCGAGGATACGACCCCAGCACGCGCAGCCAGTGGGTGATGCCCTCCGCCTGTTCCAGCACCTCCGCCAGCGCCGGGTCCCGCCGGTGGCCCTGTACGTCCAGGAAGAACACGTAGGTGCCCAGTTGCCGGCGGGTGGGCCGGGATTCGATGCGGGTCATGTTGATGCCGCGCGCCGCGAAGAGACTGAGCACCTCCACCAGCGACCCCGGCCGGTCGTGCTGCGTGGTGAAGGCGAGCGAGGTCTTGTCGTCGCCCGTGGGCGGCGCGTCCTGGCGGGCCAGCACGACGAAGCGCGTCTCGTTCCCGGCCTCGTCGCCAATGTCCCTCGCCAGGATGCTCGCGCCGTAGATCTCGGCGGAGCGCTCATTGCCGATCGCGAGGGTGCCGGGCGCCTGCATCGCTGCCTCGATCGCCCCGCTCGTGGACAGCGCCGCGACGGCCTTGGCCTGCGGCGCGAGGCGAGCGAGGGACTGGCGGCACTGGAGCAGCGCCGAGGGGTGCGAGTGCACCTCGGTCGCGGTCGCGAGCTCGGTCCCCGGC
>CAYTRA010000482.1:0-1779 GCA_964439675.1 uncultured Dehalococcoidaceae bacterium | reverse complement strand
CGCTCCAGGTCCATGGAGTCCAGGACCTGCTCGCGCATTTCGCGCGCCTCGACGGCGCCCGTGAGCTCGATCATGCGGTCGGCAAGCGTCGACTTGCCGTGATCGATGTGCGCGATGATGGAGAAGTTCCGGATGTGTGACTGATCCACAGCACCATCCTACGGGCGCAGCCCCGTACGCGGTGATGTGACACAGGCGGGCTAGCCCACGAACACCAAGAGGCCCCGCCGGAGCGGGGCCTCTCGTTACGCCTCGAACGGTCGAGGGTGGGCGCGCTAGACGCGGTGGCAGGCGACGAAGTGGCCCGGGGCCATCTCCCGCCAGTCCGGGACGCGCTCGCGGCACTCGTCCACGGCGATCGGGCAGCGCGTGTTGAACACGCAGCCCGGAGGCGGCCGCAACGGCGAGGGCACGTCACCGGTCAGGATGATGCGCTCGCGCTTGCGCTCCAGTTCCGGGTCCGTGATCGGCACCGCGGAGAGGAGGGCCTTCGTGTACGGGTGCAGCGGGTTGTCGTACAACTCGTTGCGCTCGGCCAGTTCCATCATGCGGCCCAGGTACATCACCGCCACGCGGTCGGAGATGTGCCGGACGACCGCCAGGTCGTGGGCGATGAACAGGTAGGTCAGGCCGAACTGGCCCTGCAGGTCCTCCAGCAGGTTGATCACCTGCGCCTGGATGGACACGTCCAGCGCAGACACGGGCTCGTCGCAGACGATGAACTCCGGCTCCACCGCCAGCGCCCGGCCAATGCCGATGCGCTGCCGCTGGCCACCCGAGAACTCGTGCGGGTAGCGGCGGGCGAAGGTGGGGTTCAGGCCCACGGCCTGCAGGATGTACTGGATGCGTTCCCGCCGCTCCGCGCCCTTGTACAGGCCGTGGATCGCGAGGGGCTCGCCGATGATCTGGCCCACGCTCATTCGCGGGTTCAGCGACGAGAACGGGTCCTGGAAGATCATCTGCATCCGGCGGCGGAACCGGCGGAGGTCAGAGCCCTTCAGTTTGGTGAGCTCGGTCCCGCCGAAGTTCACGCTGCCGTCAGTCGGGCGGTACAGCTGGAGGATGGCGCGGCCGGTGGTGGACTTGCCACAACCGGACTCACCCACCAGGCCCAGGGTCTCGCCCTTGGTGACTTCGAAGTCCAGGCCGTCCACGGCCCGCACGTCCGCCACCTTGCGCTGGATGAACAGCCCGGCCGTAACCGGGAAGTACATCTTCAGGCCCTTGACGTCGATGAGCGTCTCGCCGTCCTTGACGGTGCTCTCATAGGCTCGGCTGCTTTGCGTCGCGGTCGACATTGGGTCGGTCCTCTCGAGCCTAGTTGCCCGCCGCGGCCGCGCCGGCCGGCATGCGAGTGCGCTCGTCCGTCTGGGGGTTGCGGTGGCAGCGAGCCCAGTGCCCGGGCTCCTTCTCCTCGAGCTCCGGGTGGTCCGTCGCACAGATGTCGATGGCCCAGTCACAGCGAGGGCGGAACGGGCAGCCCTGGATCTCCTGGATCAGGAGCGGCGGCTGACCCTCGATGGTGGCCAGGCGCACCTTCTCGGTGGCGTCCAGGCGAGGCACGGAGGCCATCAGGCCCACCGTGTACGGCATCCGAGGTCGCTTGAAGACCTCGGTGGCCGTGCCGCTCTCCACGATCTCGCCGGCGTACATGACGTTGACGCGGTCCGCGTAGCGGGCCACCACGCCGAGGTTGTGCGTGATGATGAGGACGGCGATGTTCAGGTCCGTCGCCAGGCGCGCCATGATCTCCAGGACCTGCGCCTGGATGGTCACGTC
>CAYTRA010000481.1:0-1787 GCA_964439675.1 uncultured Dehalococcoidaceae bacterium | reverse complement strand
CCCCGATCGGATTCGAACCGACGATCTCCACCGTGACAGGGTGGCGTGTTAGGCCTCTACACCACGGGGCCGTTGGACTCCAAACGTAGCCTGTGTGCGGTGTTCTGGTCAACGCTCCCGCGCGGGATCCGAGGCGTGTTCGACGCCCCCGGCCCGTGCCTGTCGCGCATGGGTGGGGGGACGTACACTCGGGGCGAGGCGCCCTCCACGGCGCGGGAATTTCGAGGGGGACCGATGGGCCGCGAACGACGACGTCGAGCACGCCGCACGCCGCGCCAGGCGGCGCAGCCGTCTGTGCAGGCGCCCTCGATGACGCCCGAGGCCGCGACGCCGGCCGCCGGAACGCCCTCGATGTCGCGGGCGGCCGAGCGGCCGCGGTCAACGCCGCCGGCGCAGATCCGGTCCGACCGCGTGATTGCCCGGGAGTCGGCGCAGATGCTGACCGAGGTGAAGCGCGTTGGCCTGGTGTCCGCGGTGTGCTTCGGGATGCTGGCCGTCCTCGTGGTGGTGGAGCGGCTCACCTAGCCCCGCAGCGTCCTCGTTAGCACCCCTGTAGCAACGGGCTTCGCTAGCGGAGGCGGCCCCACGCGGCGACGATGCCGACGCCGACGATCAGCAGCCCTGCGATGTCTGTGAAGATCGCCTCCGGCGCTCCCGCGAGGAGCGCGCGGACGACCAGCGCACCAACGAGCGCGGCAGCGGCTATCCCCTGCATCACCGGCCCTCGCTTGCCGCGCGTGACGCGCGTGAGGGCTTCCGCGACCACGGCGCCGGCGCCTGAGCCGACGAAGAACGCCAGCAGCAGGAAGAAGCCGCCGAAGCCCCTGATCGGGATGAGCAGCGCGCCCACGAAGCCGAAGGCCGCCGCCAGCACGAGGGCGACCCCGACGGCCTTCGCGTAGTCCGACGGGGCCAGTTCGTACATGGGGGGGCGGCGCAGGCGCGCGCAGTCCGGGCAGCGGATGCCGCCGGGCGTGTGCACCATGCATCGAGGGCAGATGGGCGTGCCGCAGCGCCCGCACTGAAGCGCGGTTTCCACCTCGGGATGGCGCTCGCAGAAGTAGATCGGGTCGCCGTTCTCGTCCGTGCGCGCCACCGTCATCGCGTTGCCTCCGGGATCGCGCAGCCCTTCGATGCGGCTACTTCGAGGAGGTGCTCCACCGCCTCGGAGGGCATGGCGAAGCAGCCGGGCTCGGTCTCCAGGTCTCGCTCCAGGCCGTGGTAGTCGGAGCCGCCGGTGCGCACGAGGCCGAGTTCGTCCGCGAGCGCGCCGAGGCGCGCCACGTCCTCTGGCGGGTAGGCGCGGTAGTACACCTCGATGCCGTCGAGGCCGGCCGCGGCCAGCGTGCGTGCGGTCTCGCGGTACTCGGCCTGCGGCACGCCGTCCGGGCCGCCTCGGCCGGCGGGGTGGGCGTAGACGGCGATGCCGCGCGCCTCGTGGATCAGGTCGATGGCTCGCGCGGGGTCGATCTTCTCGCGCTCGACGTAGGCGGGTGAGTCGTCCGCGATGTAGGTGGCGAACGCCTCGTCCGTCCCCTGGACGTAGCCCGCCTCGACGAGCGCGCGCGCGATATGAGGGCGACCGACGGAGGCCTCGCCCGCGATCTCCAGCACACGCTCCCACCGGATGGGCGCGCCGAGGCCGGCGAGGGCCTCCACGATCCGCCGGCCGCGGCCGATGCGGGCGTTCCTCATGCGGTCCAGTTCGTCGCGAAAGGGGCGGTACGCGGGGGCGATGAAGAGGCCCAGCATGTGGATCTCCGCGCCGGGCACGTCGCAGGCGATCT
>CAYTRA010000480.1:0-1788 GCA_964439675.1 uncultured Dehalococcoidaceae bacterium | reverse complement strand
CATCGCGCGCTTCAACATGTTCCTCTGGATGCAGGACCAGCCTCGACGCCGCTAGGTACGGCAGGAGAAGGAGGGGCCCGGGGCGTCCAGGTGGGCGGCGCGGACGCCCCGGGCACGGGGCAGCGTCACCCGGCCGGCAAGCCGGCGGGACAACCACTACCCGTCTGATGGGACGTCGAGCGCCCTCGGACGTTCCGAGGGTGCGATGAAGATGACTCGCCTGGTGCGGACAAGCGCCACTCGTTTCGGCAGGCCGGCGACCCTGTCCGTGTCCCCACCATCGAGGTGCGCGGAGGTAGGCCCGTGCCTTTGCGTCACCGGCTTTCGCCGGCTTTGCCTGTTCGTCCCGTGACCGGGGAGCGCGCAGAGGGCACGCCTTCCCCTCACGGGGATTATCGGCAGGGCGGCTGGGCTCTGAAGGGGGTGGCGAGGGAATTTCTGACGAAATGCCGGGCAGTCCGGCGGGATCCGTCAGGCGGAGGGCTCGTCCGCGAGTTCGATGAGCACCGGCGCGTGGTCAGACGGCTTCGGCCCCTTGCGGAAGTCCCGGTCGATGCCGCACGAGCGCAGGCGGGGCGCCAGGTCCTCGCTCACGAGGGCGAGGTCGATGCGCATGCCCATGCCGCGGTGGAAGTGTCCCTGCCGGTAGTCCCACCACGTGTGCTGCACGCCGTCCGGCTCGATGTGCCGGTAGGCGTCCACCGCCCCCATCGCGAGGATGCGCTGCAGCCGCTCGCGCTCCTCCACGGTGACGTGCGTCCCACCGACGAACGCCGCCGGGTCATACAGGTCGACGTCGGCAGGAGCGATGTTGAAGTCGCCGCAGATCATGTAGGGCGTGCCTCGGAGTTGCTCCGCACGACGCTCCATGGCCTCCAGGAACGTGAGTTTGTGCGGGAACATCGGGTCGTCCAGCGTGCGTCCGTTGATGACGTAGACGCTCACCAGGCGGACGCCGTCCACCGTGGCCTCCACCCAGCGGGCGTCCTCCGGCAGCGGCTCGCCCGGGAGGCCGCGCACCACGTCCTCCCCCACCTCGCAGTCGTTCCGCACGAGGATGGCGACGCCGGCCCACTGGCCGGCGCTGTACTCGATGGCGCGGTAGCCGGCGGCGGCCAGGTCCATGTGCGGAAAGGTCTCGCCGTGGACCTTGGTCTCCTGGAGGCACAGCGCGTCAGGCTGGTGCTTCTCCAGGAACTCCAGCACGCGCGGAATCCGCGCGCGCAAGGAGTTCACGTTCCACGTCGCTACCAGCACGTCGCTACCAGCATCGGGCTACCAGCATCCCGCCACCACGCCCCTCCGAGGCGTCCCGGCCACCGAGGCGCTAGATGCGCCCGGCGTCCGGATCCGCCACCACCGGACGCGGCTCCTCGGCGGGCTCGGCAGCCTCCGTGCTCGCGACGTCCCCGGCAGGCGACTCGCCTTCGAGCGGTGCGGACGAACGACCGGCCGCAGCCGCGATGCGCGCGAGCGCGGCCTGCTCCTCCGCGACCTCCTGCGCCTCCTGCTTCTTGCGGATGTCGTTGTAGCAGTCAGAGCAGTAGACGGGCCGGTCCCCTCGAGGCACGAACGGCACCTCGGTCATCTTGCCGCACTGCGCGCACGACGCCACGTGCAACTGCCGAGGCGTGCGCCCACCCCACGAGGAGTAGACGCCAAAGCGCTGCACTTCCTCGCGGTCCTCGGGGCGCAGCATCTTGCGCTGCTGGCGGCAGGACGGGCAGCGCACGGGGTCGTGCTGCAGGCCCTTGGTCGCGTAGAACTCCTGCTCTCCGGCGGTGAAGA
>CAYTRA010000479.1:0-1814 GCA_964439675.1 uncultured Dehalococcoidaceae bacterium | reverse complement strand
TCCACGGACGTCACCACCCTGTTCATCTCCGAGCGCTACTGGCCGATCTGGGAGGGCATCTCCGCCTCCCTGCCGCAGGTCAAGAACGTCATCCCGCTCGACTTCGAGCGCGAGGGCGCGTCCTACCGCACCCTCCGCGACAGCGGCGAGGACATCCCGGTCTTCACGGACATCGAGGAGAGCGACCCCACGCTCATCATCTTCACGTCCGGGACCACCTCGCTCCCGAAGGGCGTGGTGCTGTCCTACCAGGCGCTGACCGCGCTGGTGGTGAACACGCAGTCCCCGGCGGACCCGGTGAGCGACCAGGAAGTGGTGCTGGTCTCGGTGCCGTTCTTCCACATCGCCGGCGCCACCACCATGATGAGCGCCGTCTTCTCCGGCCGCCGCCTGGTGATCCTGCCGAACTTCGACCCGGCTGCCTGGCTGAAGGCCGTGGAGGACGAGGGCGTCACGCACGCCTTCGTGGTCCCCACCATGCTCAAGCGCATCATGGAGGCCCCGGAGTTCGAGGCCGCCAACCTGTCCTCGCTCCGCAACATCACCTACGGCGCCGCCCCCATGCCGTACGAGGTCGTCCGCCACGCCGTGGACGCCTTTGGCCCGGACGGCAAGGACGTGGGCCTGATGAACTCCTACGGCCAGACGGAGGCCACGGGCTCCATGACCTTCCTGGGCCCGGAGGACCACCGGCTGGACGGCACCCCGGAGGAGAACGAGAAGAAGCTCCACCGCCTCCGCTCCGTGGGCCGCACCATGCCGGACATCGAGGTCGTCACCATGGCGCCGGACGGCCGCATCCTGGGCCCAGACGAGGAAGGCGAGATCGTCATCCGGGGTGACCGCGTCATGCGCGGCTACAACAAGCGTGACGACGATACCGCCGGCGCGATCGTGGACGGCTGGCTCCACACCGGCGATGTGGGCAAGATCGACGAGGACGGCTACCTCTTCATCACCGGCCGCATCAAGGACATGGTCATCCGCGGCGGTGAGAACATCGCTCCGGCGGAGATCGAGCAGGTCCTGGAGGATCACCCCGGCGTCGCGGAGGCAGCCGTCATCGGCGTGCCGGACGTGGAGTGGGGCGAGGTGGTGAAGGCCGTCATGGTCCCGGTGGCCGACGGCGTGCGGCCCAGCGACGAGGACCTGACCGCCTACGTGAAGAGCCGTTTGGCCTCCTACAAGGCGCCCGCCTACTACCAGTGGGTGGACGAGCTGCCTCGGAACCACCTGGGCAAGATCCTGAAGAACGACATCCGCCAGATGTACGGCGGGCCGGCGACCTAGCGGCAGGCGAACGAGGGCATCGGCGCGGGGCCCGGACCGCCGGTAGGCCGGGACTTCAGCGCGCGATCTGGCAGAAGGAGCATCCATGGCGGCACCGACGGAAACCCCGAACCGCCCTCAGCGCCTGGTGGGCGCATGGTGGGGGCCAGCCGTCGGTTTGTCGGCGCTCGGCTTCTACGCCACCGCCACCGTCCCCCGCGACGAGGCGGGACGCGAGATCTTCTTCAACGTCCCCGCGGGTGTCTGGGCGGTCTACGTCTTCTTCGCCGCGCTGCTGGGCCTGCTGGTCTGGGGCTTCGTGCGGCACGCCTCGCTGTGGGGCATCGGCAAGCCGACGCCCGGCCTGCTGAAGGAAGTCCCGCTCCGCCTGCGCAACGCGGCCCGTCTCGGCCTGGCGCAGGACAAGGTCCGTCGAGACCGCTACGCCGGCATCATGCACTGGTGCATCATGTCGTCCATCGTCGTGCTGACGCTGGTCACGGCGCAGGTGGCCATTGAGGCGGACACGCCGCTCAACTTCCTCC
>CAYTRA010000478.1:0-1818 GCA_964439675.1 uncultured Dehalococcoidaceae bacterium | reverse complement strand
GACGCTCGGGGGGCCTTCGAGACCTACGAGGCGGATAATGTCTCTGACGAGATGTCCTTCCTGGAAGTCCTGGACGTGGTGAACGAGGACCTCATCCGGGAGGGCAAGGAGCCCATCCAGTTCGACCACGACTGCCGCGAGGGCATCTGCGGTTCCTGCGGCCTGATGATCAACGGCCAGGCGCACGGCCCGCAGCGCGGGACGGCCACCTGCCAGTTGCACATGCGCAAGTTCAAGGACGGCGAGACCATCGTCGTGGAGCCGTGGCGCGCTGCCTCGTTCCCCGTGGTGCGCGACCTGGTGGTGAACCGCTCCGCCTTCGACCGCATCGTGGAGGCCGGCGGGTACATCACCGTGAACACCGGCTCCGCGCCGGAGGCGAACCTGCTCCCCGTGCCGAAGTCTGTCTCAGACGCCGCCATGGACGCGGCGGCCTGCATCGGCTGTGGCGCTTGCGTGGCGGCCTGCCCGAACGGCGCGGCGCAACTCTTCACCGCGGCCAAGGCCCAGCACCTGAACCTGCTTCCCCAGGGCCAGGCGGAGCGATGGAGCCGCACGGAGGCCATGGTGGAGACCATGGAGCAGTACTTCGGATCCTGCACCATGCACCGCGAGTGCGAGGCGGCGTGTCCGAAGATGATCTCCATCGACTTCATCGCCTACCTGAACCGCGACTACATCAAGGCCAAGACCGTCAACCGCAACCTGACAGGCCAGGGCCTCTCGCAGTAGTCTGCGGCGCATGCGACGCCTCTTCGAGGGCCTGCCGCGGTTCGTGCCGAGCCTCCTGGTGGGGCTGGTGCTGACTGCCGCGCTCTCGTTCGCCTTCAGTAACCTGTGGATCGGGGCGGCGGTCGGCGTCTCCGCCGCCGTCGTACTGGCCTGGGAAGAGGGCATGCACCCTCGTCGGTAGGGCCAGCAGCCGCCCGGTCTGCGATGTTTCACGTGAAACATACGTTCTAATGTTTCACACGGCACTCACACCTCGAGGAGCGCCTCATGCCCGACCCCCGCTTCCTGTCCGCCCGGCCCAACCTCCCGGTCTCTGATGTCGCCCGCGCCCGCGAGTACTACCGCGCGAACCTCGGCTTCGAGACCACGACTCCCACTGAGGGCTTCGACCTCGCGATCATCGGGCGGGACGGGGTGGAGGTAGCCCTCCTCGGCCCGGAGGCGCGCTTCCCGGAGGCCGGCCCCGCGAGTGCGTACCTCACCGTGGAGGGCGTGGACTCGCTGCACGAGCAGGTGCAGGCCGCCGGCGGCACCATCGACTACCCGCTCACGGACGAGCCGTGGGGCCTGCGCAACTTCGTGCTGATGGACCAGGACGGGAACCGCCTGACCCTCGGCGAGTGGGTCACGGCACAGCACTAGTCCGCGGCGCCCTCGCGAGGACGCCTGCCCTTGGTCCCGGGCATGGTGGGACGTTCACCCGTCGGCCGTCGGCGGACGTCCTCGTACGCTCTTCCTGTCGAGAGAGGAGCGCGAGATGCGGAAGTGGATGCTGGGCCTGCTGGCGGCGGTTGGCGTCGCGGTGATGGCGGGCTTCCTGACGAGCCTCATCGATGCTGGGGCGCCCGCGGCCCTGATTGGCGCGTTCTGGGGCACGCTCGCGTTCTTCGTGGGCGCCGCCGGCTCTGAGCCCTACACGGGCGGTCCGACACCAATAGAACTGGGTGTCCGCTACTAGCGGGCGACCAGAGTAAAGTCCCTCCTCGTAGATGGCCCGCTCCCCGGCGGGCCATCTACACGTCATGGCCCCCCATCGAGGGCCCGTCGAGGGCGTGTGCCTATGGCCGCGTCATCTCCTCCGGCTTC
>CAYTRA010000477.1:0-1828 GCA_964439675.1 uncultured Dehalococcoidaceae bacterium | reverse complement strand
CCGCCCATCCGAGGCCCAAGAGGGCGCAGCACCCTGCGCCCCCACAGGAGAACCCCCACCGATCCAGCCGCCCTACCGCAGCCCCGTTCATCCTGAGCCCGTCGGAGGACGCCTCCGCAGGAGGCGCGGGGCCCGCGAGTGGCCGCCACCCCCGCGCTAGACTGCCCCCGCCATGGACCAGTCCGTCGACTCGCTCCTCTACCCCTACGTCACCACCCCCGCCCGCATCGCCCTCGACCTCGTCGAGGCCCTCGCAGCATGTCCCGCCGTCTCGCGCGTGACCCTGTTCGGCTCCGTCGCCTCCGGGCAGCAGGACGGCTGGTCTGACATCGATGCCCTCTGCGCCGTCGAGGGCGAAGACGGGCCCTGGCAGGCGGCCGCGGCGCTCCGCCAGGCCATGCCCCTCCGGTGGCACGGCCGCTTCTCCAGCACCGAGCCGCCCTCCGGCCGCCACTGGCTCCTCGGCGAGTCCGTCTTCCACTCCATCGACCTCACCTTCGCCCCGTCCGAGATCACCGCGCGCCGTATCGTCGAGGCCGCCTCGGAGCAGCCGCTCGTCACGGACGTGCGCCTCGACCGGCCGGGCGCCCCCTCGCCAGGCCGCCCGGCAATCGAGGTGCTGAGCACGGACTACGAGTTCACCCACGCCCTCTACGCCACGACGAAGGCGATGAAGGCGTACCTCCGCTCGCAAGGCCTGTGGGACGACCTCGCCGAACAGATGAAGCGCCTCGAAGCCGCGGCGCGAGGGCTCCCGGAGCGGCCGCCCGGCAGCGACCCGGATGACCTCATGAACGAGACGCGTACCCTCTACTACGCGCTCATGCAGGAACGAATGAGGTACGGGGGCGACACATGATCCGCGTGGCAGTCAGTGGCTCGGGCCAGATGGGCTCGCTGGTCCTCGATACCGTCGCAGCCCAGGAGGACATGCAGCCCGTCGGCGTGCTGGAGCCGCAGCCCAGCGCGCCCTCGGAGCACCGTCTCGCCTCCGGCGCCACGCTGCCCGTCTACTCCGCGCCGCACGCGCTCTTCGAGGCCACCCGCCCGGACGTCGTCGTCGACTTCACGAACGCCGCCTTCACCCCCACCCTCATCCAGGCAGCCCGCAGCACTGACGCGGACCACGACGTGCGCCTCGTCGTCGGCACCTCCGGGCTGCCCTCGGAAGCCCTCGATGCATGGAGGGCGGACTGCGCGTCGCGGGCGCTCGGCGGCGTCTACGCCGCGAACTTCGCCCTCGGCGCCGTGCTCCAGATGCACATGGCCGCCATCGCCGCGCGCTTCTTCGACCGCGCCGAGGTCATCGAACTGCACCACGACCGCAAGGTGGACAGCCCCAGCGGCACCGCCCTCACCACCGCGCAGCGGATGCGCGAGGCGCGCGGTCGCGACTTCGAGGCGGTCGAGTCGCAGGTGGAACACCTGGAGGGCGCGCGCGGCGCTCAGACTGGCGGCATCCCGATCCACTCGGTGCGCCTGCCGGGCTTCGTCGCCTCGCAGGAGGTGATCTTCGGCGGCGTGGGCCTGGTCATCACGCTTCGCCAAGACTCCACGGGCCGCGACTCCTTCATGCCCGGCGTCATGCTCGCAGTCCGCGAGGTGATGCAGCGCGACCACCTCGTCGTCGGCCTCGACGCCCTCGTGGGGCTGTAGGACGAGGGCGACCGCGATGCGCGAGGTGCGCCCCGGCCTGTGGCACTGGACGGCGCCGCATCCCGAATGGAACCCGCAGCAACGCTGGCCGGAGCACGTCTCGTCCTGCGCCATCGACGACGGCGGGCGGCTCCTCCTCGTCGACCCGCTGGCGGTGCCCGCGAAGATCCTC
>CAYTRA010000476.1:0-1829 GCA_964439675.1 uncultured Dehalococcoidaceae bacterium | reverse complement strand
GTGCAGCGTGGCGAAGTACTCCACCTGGTCGCGGACGGCCATCTTGGGGTACAGGCCTCGACTCTCCGGCATGTAGCCGAAGCGTCGGGTGACCTCGGATGTGACGGGAGCGCCATCCCAGAGCACGTTGCCCTGGTCCAGCCGCACGAGGCCGAAGATTGACCGCATCGCCGTGGTCTTCCCGGCGCCGTTCGGGCCCAGGAAGCCGACCATCCGGCCCGGAGGGACCTGCAAGGTTGCCCCGTCCAGGGCGAGCACGTCCCCGTAACGTTTGGTCAAGCCGTCCAACACCAACATCAAACCAGCATAGGGAGCGGGCGCGGTTCGGCGCGAACGTGGTTCCGGGGTAAGATGGGCCAAGCATGACCCTTTCCGAGTCCACCGATACGGCCCGAATCGCCGCGCTGCAAGGCGCCCTCGCCGAGCGCATCCTGGTGCTGGACGGCTCCTGGGGTGTCCTGATCCAGAACCGAGGGCTGGAGGAAGCGGACTTCCGAGGCCAGCGCTTCGCGGACTGGTCGCACGACCTGAAGGGCAACGCGGACATCCTGAACTTGAGCAACCCGGACGTGGTGCGCTCGATCCATCGCGAGTACTTCGAGGCCGGGGCGGACATCGCCAGCACCAACACCTTCACCGCCACCTCGATCTCGCAGGCCGAGTACGGGCTGGGGGACTA
Organism: uncultured Dehalococcoidaceae bacterium; assembly: GCA_964439675.1. Classification (GTDB taxonomy): domain Bacteria; phylum Chloroflexota; class Dehalococcoidia; order UBA2979; family UBA2979; genus W-Chloroflexi-9. The sequence goes on along the minus strand of CAYTRA010000476.1, from coordinate 1,150 downwards.
CGTCCGCGAGATGAACGAGGCCGGCGCACGCCTGGCCCGCGAGGCGGCGGACGAGTTCGAGGCGCGCGACGGGCGACCTCGATGGGTCGCGGGCTGCCTCGGCCCCACGAACCGGACCGCCTCGATCTCCCCGGACGCGAACGACCCTGCCGCGCGCTCCGTCACGTTCGACGAACTGCGCGAGGCGTACAAGGAAGTCACGCGCGGCCTGATCGCGGGCGGCGCGGACATCCTGATGGTGGAGACGATCTTCGACACGCTGAACGCAAAGGCCGCCATCTTCGGCATCGACGAGGTGTTCGAGGAGGACGGCGTGAGCCGACCGGTGTGGATCTCTGGGACGATCACCGACCTCTCCGGCCGCACGCTCTCCGGCCAGACCGTGGAGGCCTTTTGGACCTCCGTGAAGCACGCCCGGCCGTTCGCGGTGGGGCTCAACTGCTCGCTGGGCCCGGAGCAACTGCGGGCCTACGTGGCGGAACTCGCGCGGGTGGCAGACGTGCCAGTGTCCGCGCACCCGAACGCCGGACTGCCGAACGCCTTCGGCGGGTACGACCTGGGACCGGAGGACATGGCGGAGTCGCTGGGCGCATGGTCACGGGACGGCCTGCTGAACATCGTGGGCACTTGCTGCGGCAGCACGCCGGAGCACACGCGCGCCGTCGTAGAGGCCGTGCGCGGCCTCGAACCTCGCGAGGTGCCCCAGATCACCGAGCGCACACTCGTCCTCTCCGGCCTCGAGGCCGTGGAGGTGGGTTCATAGCGTGACCGGCCCAACCCCGCCGGTCCCCGGAGACCCCCTGCAGGGTGGCCCGGGCGCGGACAGCGCCCGTCGGGCCTCGTTCGTCAATATCGGCGAGCGCACCAACGTCACCGGTTCCGCCCGCTTCCGCCGCCTGATCCGCGAGGGCGACTTCGAGACCGCGCTGGAGGTTGCCCGTCAGCAGGTGGAGGCGGGCGCCCAGATCCTCGACGTGAACATGGACGAGGGGATGCTGGACTCGGAAGCGGCGATGGTGCGCTTCCTGAACCTCATCGCCTCCGAGCCGGACATCGCCCGTATCCCGATCATGATCGACTCCTCGAAGTGGTCGATCATCGAGGCTGGCCTGAAGTGCTTGCAGGGCAAGGCGATCGTGAACTCGATCAG
>CAYTRA010000475.1:0-1844 GCA_964439675.1 uncultured Dehalococcoidaceae bacterium | reverse complement strand
TGGGGTCAGAGGCCGGGCTGGAATGGACCACCGGCTACCTCATCGAGAAGTCGCTCAGCGTCGACAACCTCTTCGTCTTCCTCATCATCTTCGCGGCCTTCAAGGTGCCGGCGGAGTACCAGCACCGCGTCCTGTTCTGGGGCGTGCTGGGCGCGCTGGTCATGCGAGGCGTGATGATCGCCATCGGCGCGGCGCTCCTCAGCAACTTCGAGTGGGTGATCTACATCTTCGGCGGCCTGCTGGTGGTGACGGCCATCCGCTTCCTGGTCAGCCACGGCGATGATCCGGACGCCGGCCACAACTGGGTCGTCCGCACCGCCGTCCGATGGTTCCGCACGACGGACGACTATCGAGGCCAGCGCTTCCTGGTCCGCGAGCGGGGCGTCCTCTACCTGACCCCGCTGATGCTGGTGCTCCTCGTCATCGAGAGCACGGACCTGGTGTTCGCGATCGACTCGATCCCGGCGATCTTTGCCATCACGGATGACCCGTTCATCGTCTACACGTCCAACGTGTTCGCCATCCTGGGCCTACGGGCGCTCTTCTTCCTGCTGGCCGGCTACCTGAACGAGTTGCCCCTGCTGAAGCCTGCGCTGTCCGCCATCCTCGCGTTCGTGGGGACCAAGATGCTGCTGGTGGACGTGGTGCACCTGCCGCCGCAGGTGAGCCTGGGCGTCGTCGCGGCCATCCTGGCCGTGGCCGTGGCGGGCTCGCTGATGATGAAGCCGAAGCCGCTGCCGGAGCAGGCCGCCGTCCCCGTGGACGGCGGCCCCTTCGACGACGACCGAGACAACGATGGCGTCCGCGACGAGGCGGCTTCGTAGGCCCCCCTCGCCCCCGAAGGCATCCGGGAGAGCCAGAGGGGCGCTTGCGCGCCCCCACGGGGTCGGCCCCGTCAGCGCCCCCGCTGCGTGATCTGGTCGACCTCCGCCATCTCCTCGGCGGTGAGGCGCCAGGAGGCGGCCTCCGCGTTGGCACGCACCTGCTCCGGGCTGGTGGCGCCCGCGATCACGGAGCCGACGTGGGGTTGGGTGGCGAGCCAGGAGAAGGCCAACTCCAGGATCGTGTGGCCCCGGCCCTGCGCGAACTCCGTCAGTTTCTCCACCTTGTCGAAGTTGCGGTCCGTCAGCATCCGGTCGGCCTGCGGGCCCTGCGAGAGCCGTGCGCCCTCCGGCGCCGCTTCACCGCGCTTGTACTTGCCGGTCAGCAGGCCGCTGGCCAGCGGGAAGAACGGGAGGATGCCCAGCCCGAACTTCTGCGCCGCAGGCACCACCTCGGCCTCGATGCTGCGGTCCAGCAGGCTGTACTGGTTCTGGGCGGAGATGAACGGCGTCAGGCCGGCCGTCTTCGCGATCCAGTGGTTGTGTGCGATCTGCCAGCCGCTGTAGTTGGAGTTGCCCAGGTACCGCACCTTGCCGGAGCGGACCAGGTCGTCCAGCGCGCGTAGCGTCTCCTCGTCGGGCGTATTCGGGTCAGGCCGGTGCACCTGGTACAGGTCGATGTAGTCGGTACCCAGGCGGCGCAGCGAGTCCTCCACCGCCTGCATGATCCAGCGGCGGGACGCGCCGCTGTGCATCGGGCCCTCGCCCATCGGGCTCGCGAACTTCGTGGCGATGACCGCCTCGTGGCGCCGGCCCTTCAGGGCGCGGCCCAGGAACTCCTCGGACGGCCCGCGGCCGCCGTAGACGTCCGCCGTATCGAAGAGGTTGATGCCCTGCTCCAGGCACTCCAGCACCACGCCTTCCGCCCGCTGAGCGTCCATGCGCATGCCGAAGTTGTTGGTGCCCAGCCCCACCACTGAGACTTCCAGGCCGGAGTTCCCCAGTCTGCGGTACTCCATCGAT
>CAYTRA010000474.1:0-1850 GCA_964439675.1 uncultured Dehalococcoidaceae bacterium | reverse complement strand
TCCCCCAGTAGCGCTCGCGGGAGACCGCCCAGTCGATGTTGCCCTCCAGCCACTCACCGAAGCGGCCCTCCTGGATGTGTTCCGGCACCCAGTGGATGCGCTGGTTGTTCTCCACCAGGTTGTCGCGCACCGCCGTGGTGCGGATGTACCAGGACGGCTTCGCGTAGTAGAGGACGGCCGTGCCACAGCGCCAGCAGAACGGGTACGTGTGGCGAATGGTCTCCGCCTTCAGCAGCAGCCCTCGCTCGCGCAGGTCGCGGATGATGTCCTTGTCCGCGTCCTTCACGAACTGCCCCGCCCACGGCCCGCCGACGAACGTCCCGTCCAGCGCGACCGGGTTGATGAACCGCACACCATCGAGGCCCGCCGAGATCCGGTAGTCCTCCTCGCCGAACGCGGGCGCCATGTGCACCACGCCCGTGCCGTCATCCGTGCCGACGAACTCAGCCGTGAGGACGCGCCACGATCCGGCACGGACCTCGTCCGTCGCCTCGTCGGCATCGGTCAGCGGCATCGGCCGGCCCGACTGGAACGCCATCCGGGCGACGCCCTCCCACTCGAGGACCTCGAACGGCGGGGAGTACGAGAGCCCGGCGAGTTCGGATCCCGTGGCCGTCCACAGCACCTCGGCGTCCGCGCCGAAGAGCGCTGACACGCGGTCGCGCGCCACGATCAGCGCCTCGTCCTCGTGCCTGACGGCGGCGTACTCAGCCGTCGGGTTCACGGCCAGCAGCACGTTGCTCGGCAACGTCCACGGCGTCGTCGTCCACGCGAGGAGGCTCGTCGCCGGGCCACCCTCGATGCGCTGCGCCAGCGCCGAGGACACGCCGCCGAGCGCGTCACGTCGGACGGGGAAGCGCACGAACACGCTCGGGTCGGGCGTGTCCTCCTCGTACCCCTGCGCGATCTCGTGCGAGGACAGCGAGGTCTCACAGCGCGGGCAGTGCGGCGTCACGCGGAAGCCCCGGTAGACCAGCCCGTTCTCCCACAGGCGCTTGAAGATCCACCAGCCTGTCTCCACGTACTCCGGCGAGTACGTCACGTAGGCGTCCGACATGTCGATCCAGAAGCCGATGCGGTCCGTCATCCGCTCCCAGGCCTGCACGTACTTGAAGACGGACTCCCGGCACTGCCGGTTGAACTCCTCCACGCCGTAGGCCTCGATCTGCTGCTTGGAGGACAGCCCCAGCGCCTTCTCCACCTCCAACTCCACGGGCAGCCCGTGCGTGTCCCACCCGCCCTTCCGAGGCACGCGGTAGCCGCGCATCGTGCGGTAGCGCGGGATCAGGTCCTTGAACGCGCGGGAGATGACGTGGTGGATGCCGGGGTTGCCGTTCGCCGTCGGCGGGCCTTCGTAGAAGGAGAAGACGTTGTCCGCCGGCCGCTCCTCCACGGAGCGCCGGAACACGTCGCGTTCCTTCCAGAAGTCCAGGATGCGCTGCTCCTGCTCCGGGAACGACACCCGGGAGGGCACAGGTTCAAAGACCGCCATCGCACGTACTCCTCGACAGGAGGAGGGCAAACAAAATGCCCGCCTCACACCTCGTCGGTGCGGGACGGGCCATCTGCGCTCGGCAGTGCGACCCGCGGTACCACCCGCGTTGCGGCCACCTCGACGCATCGAGGACGGGCCACCACTCACCGCGCTACGGGCGCACTCGCATGGAGGTGAGCCGATAGCGCTGCCCCTGGTAACGGTGGGCACTCCGGCCACGTCTACTCCCCCGACGCATCGAGGTTTCGGGCGGCTGCTCAGGAGGGATCTTCACCCCGCGTGGCACGCACCCGTCTTCCACCATCCCGGGCTCGCTGCGCGGTTCCTCCCTGGGAAGGACCGCAGGGCTACTCGT
>CAYTRA010000473.1:0-1852 GCA_964439675.1 uncultured Dehalococcoidaceae bacterium | reverse complement strand
AGTCAGAAGGTGCTGGTGCGCGCCCTCCAGGCAGGAACGAGGACCTGGGAGAGCGCCGTTCCCGCCTTCCGTTCGTACCCGGCGCGGAGCAGCCTGCCCCCCCTTTCCGTTCGCCCTGAGCCCGTCGAAGGGGCCGAAGGGGCCCGCGATCGGTCCGCGCGTCCCGCTCCCATCGCCACGCTGGGCGAGACCTCGTGTAACCTAGGGGTCTCATGACTGCCACACTTCCTCCCCCTGTCACCGAGTCCGAGTCGCACCGCAAGGCCGCGCTGGCGCGTGCCGCCAGCCGGCGCATGGCCTCGATGTCCACGCATGCCAAGAACCAGGCGCTGCTCCGCATCGCGGACGCGCTGGAGGCGGAGACGGAGCGCATCCTGGCCGTGAACGGCCCGGAGGTGGAGCGCGGGCGCGAGAAGGGGCTGACCGGCTCCTTCATCGACCGCATGGTGCTGACGCCGGAGCGCATCGCCGGCATCGCCCGGGACGTGCGCACGGTGGCCGCGCTGCCGGATCCGGTGGGCGAGGTGTTCGACAGCCGCACGCTGGCGAACGGCCTGCAGATCGGAAAGACGCGCGTGCCGCTGGGGGTGCTGGGCGCCATCTACGAGTCGCGGCCGAACGTGACCGTGGACATCGCGGTGATCGCGCTCAAGTCCGGCAACGCGGTGGTGCTGCGCTCCGGCACGGACGCGCACGCCTCCAGCCAGGTGCTGGCCGAGATCGTGCAGCGCGAGGCGGAGGCCGCGGGCCTGCCCGCCGGCATCGTGCAGTTCATCGACTCCACCGACCGAGACGAGGTGGGCGCGCTGCTACAGGCGGACCGCTACATCGACCTCATGGTGCCTCGAGGTGGCGCGGACCTGATCCGTCGCGTCCGCGACGAGGCGAAGATGCCCGTGGTCGCGGGCGGCATCGGGGTGTGCCACACGTTCGTGGACGAGACGGCGGACCTGCAGAAGGCCGTCGACATCGTCGTCAACGCGAAGACCGTCCGTCCCTCCGTCTGCAATGCCATGGACACGCTGCTGGTGCACGCGAACGTCGCCGAGGCGTTCCTACCCCTCGCGGCCCGCGCGCTGGGCGAGCGCGGCGTGACGCTGCACGTGGACGAGCGGGCGAGCGGCCTCGTTGGCGACGGTGCGCCCTCGGTCCCGGTGCAGCCGGAGGACTACGACCGCGAGTGGCTCTCGCTGGACTGCTCCGTGAAGGTGGTGGACTCCCTGGATGAGGCGATGGACCACATCGCGAGTATCGAGGGCAGCGGCCACTCCGAGGCGATCGTGACGGAGTCCTACAGCAACTCGCAGCGCTTCCTGCAGGAGGTGGACGCGGCGGCCGTGTTCGTGAACGCCTCGACGTATTTCAACGACGGCGGGCAGTTCGGCCTCGGCTGCGAGGTGGGCATCTCCACGCAGAAGATGCACGCCCGTGGCCCCATGGGCCTGCGTGAACTCACCTCCTACAAGTGGGTCGTGCGCGGCGACGGCCACACTCGCTCGTAGCCTCGGGGCTCCTCGTTGGCCGTCTTCACCTTCGAGCAGATCTTCCGCACGACACAGTCCGAGCAGTGGAAGGTCCTCGATGCCTCGGGGGTCGCTGCTGGCCGCGTCGACGTGCACTTCGAGCCGGGCGCGGCACGCGTGAGCGTGGTGGTGCGGGACGATGTCTCCGAGGACGACCTCGCGGATCTGTTCTCCACTATCGATGAGCGGCTGGTGCCTCAGAAGGCTCGGGCGGACGTGAGGATCACGGCGTGGCGGGGCTCCTCGCTGGGGACGTTCGCGCCGGAGCGCTGAGGGGCAGAACGGAGCCCCCTCTCCCCAACCCTCCCCCGCTGTTCAGACCGGGGAGA
>CAYTRA010000472.1:0-1864 GCA_964439675.1 uncultured Dehalococcoidaceae bacterium | reverse complement strand
GTGGCCGTCGTAGACGTGGAGTCGCCGGTGCCGGACGACTTCGATCCGTCGCCGCAACCGCTCATCCAGCACTGGTCCAAGCCGTGGCGCGACGGACGCGTGACCAAGATCGTGTCCGTGGACGCCATCCCCTCCGAGGGGACGAAGGACGTGACCTGGCACTACGACGTGACGGACGCGCAGGGGCGCCTGACGCGCATCACGTCCGAGTTCGCCCTGCGCACCTTCACCGCGCCGGAGATCGCGCTCGCGGCACGCCTCGCCGGGTTGCGCGTGGCGGCGCGGTTCGCCGGCTACGAGTTCGACCCGTACCACGATGGCGCCGAGCGCCTGGTGGTGATCCTCCAGCGCGAGGACGACGACGTGGGCTACGTCTACGAGACTCCTGACGAGGGCGACGACGGCGAGGATGAGGCGTGAGCACCGTCATTGCGCTGGACGCGATGGGCGGGGACGACGCGCCGCGCGCCACCATCGAGGGCGCGATCCTCGCGGCGAACGAGGGCATCCCCGTGGCGCTGGTGGGGAACTCCGAGGTGCTGGGGCACGAGTTGAACGCTCGCGGTGGGGTGCCCTCCGGGGTCCGCATCGTGCACGCGCCGGACGTGGTGGGGATGGGCGACAAGGCAGCCCGCGAGGCGCGCCGCCAGCGCGAGACCAGTCTCTACGTGGGCATGGAACTCGTGAAGCACGGCGAGGCCGGCGCTCTGGTCTCCATGGGCAACACCGGCGCCGCCATGGCGACGGCCCTCGTGGTGCTGGGACGCATCAAGGGCGTCGAGCGGCCGGCGCTGGGGGCGGTGCTGCCCACGACGGACGGCGGGCGCGTGATGTTCCTGGACGTGGGTGCGAACGCGGACGCGCGTCCCAGCCACCTCTTGCAGTTCGCGCACATGGGCGAGGCGTACATGCGCTCCGTCTACGGCGTCGCGGAGCCCCGAGTCGCCCTCCTTTCGATCGGGGAGGAGTCCAGCAAGGGCTCCATGCTCGTGACGGAGACGCACGACCTGCTGGTGAAGGACGACCGCCTGGTGCGCTTCATCGGCAACGTGGAGAGCCGGGAGATCCTGGCCGGCTCCGCCGACGTGGTGGTGACGGATGGTTTCACGGGAAACATCTGTCTGAAACTTGCCGAGGGCATCGTGAGCCTGTTGTTCGACCAACTGCGCTCGGCTGCCACCTCCTCCTGGCGCAACAAGGTGGGCGGGGCCCTGCTGCTCCCCTCGCTGCGAGGCGTGCGCGACCGCCTGGACTACCGCGTCTACGGGGCGGTGCCGCTGCTGGGAGTTGAGGGTGGCGTCTTCATCGGCCACGGGCGGAGTGACGCGGAGGCAGTGCGCAGCGCGATCAAGACCGCGCAGGACGCGGTGCAGGGCGGCATGATCCGCGCCCTGGAGGTCGCGACCGGCGAGGGCTGACCGTCGGAGACGCCTCGAAGGGCGGGCTAGTCGACGGGGAGTGGGGACGAGGCGCCCGGGGCGTCCGGATCGGGGCCGACGGCCCCGGCGGCCGGCGCGAAGCGCCACCAGAGTTTCATGGCGTCCCGCAGGGCGACCACCTGGTCCACGGGGTCCTTGCCCTCCACGCACTGGCAGAGGTGCTGGTCCAGCACGGCCGCGCCCACCGTGTCGATGCTGGAGCGCACGGCCATCAGCTGCGTGACCACGTCCTCGCAGGTGCGTCCGTCCTCCAGCATGCGGGCGATGCCGCGCACCTGGCCCTCGATGCGGCGGAGGCGGGTGAGGAGCGCGGCGTCGACGCCCGCGGGAGCGGGATCGCCGGTGATGTCGGGGGTGGGGCTGGTGGCGGTCATCGCCGTCCTCCGTAGGCCTCGAGGTGGGCGGGTGGGGCGGAGAGCCGGTGG
>CAYTRA010000471.1:0-1866 GCA_964439675.1 uncultured Dehalococcoidaceae bacterium | reverse complement strand
GCCTGGCGCTCGAAGAGGTCGAGCATGTCCGGCGTGTGCAGCAGCCGCTTGTTCTCCGAGTGCTCGCCGATCTGCTCGCCGAGGTAGCCCGAGAGGCTGGAGAAGCCGCCGAAGTTGCCGAGCGCCATTCCGCTGAAGCGCCCCTGCCACGTCTGGGTGATGAAGACGGACGAGTAGTCCTGCACCTGCGTGTCCAGCACGAACCCGGCATCCATCAACTGCCCGGTGATGGCCTGCGCTGCGCTGCCGAACGTGGCCCCGTAGCGGTTGTCCGTGTACATGAACGGGATCGGCTGCGTGGCTCCGACAGCGTCCAGCAGTTTTCGTGCCTCCTCCGGGTTGTGCTCGAAGTAGGCAGCAGACGGCCCTTGTGCCTCGGACTGCGGGTCCAACCACCAGCGGGCGCCCATGCCCACGGACACCTGGTTGTTCCAGCCCGTCGACATCTCGAAGCCCGCGTCCTGGAGCGCCTTCACGTTGTAGAGGAACTCGTGGAGCTCACCGCGGTTGATGGCGTACGAAGCCGCAATGCGCAGTCGCTCGTCACGCCAGAGTGCGTCGGGGTCGCTCTCCTCCGGTGAGAAGAAGATCCCCCACATCGTCGTGCCCACCCTGCTCAGCCACTGGAGGTCATCGATCTGGGATCGCAACCCCAACACGTCGTCGGCCCGAGGACCAAACTGGAGGATGCTGTGAGCCTGGAACTGCGCCATCTGGTTCGCGTACTCAGGGATGATGACCTGTTCCACGCTGTCCACGTACGGCTTCGGGCTCGCGTAGTACTCCGGGTGCCGGTTGAACCGGAACCGCGATCCAACGACATACTCCTCCAGCATCCACGGCCCGGTGCCAATCGCCGTTACCGCGGGATCGAAGCCACCTTCGGACTCGGTCGGCACCACCCAGAAGATGAAGCCGTCCGCGAGTTGTTCCGTGAAGTCGGCGTTGGGCGCATCGTGCGTGAACTGCAGGGTGTGCTCGTCGATGACCTCCATGCCCGTGATGTTCTGAACGGTTCCGGCCAGCGTGGAGTTGGTGCCGGTGAGCTTCTCCCACGAGTACGCGACGTCCTCTGTGGTGAGTTCGCGTCCCGAGACCGGCGGGACGTTGTGGTACTTCACGCCCTGCTTCAGTTTGACGATCCAGGTGATGCCGTCCTCGGTCTCCACCGTGTCCGCCAGGTCGCCGACCGCGCTGCGTTCGAACGGGTTGGTGTCGGGCTGCGCGTCGATCTTGAAGAGCCGGCTGTAGGTGAACGCGGCAAACTGCCGGGCGGCGAACGACGGAGCGCTGTAGAGGTCGATCGATGGCGGGTCAGCAGCGATCGAAACGGAGTACGTGCCGCCCCGCTTGATGTCACCCGCCGCCGCGGTCCCGGTGCCCGTGCTGCCCGTGCTGCTTCCAGTCGTGCTGGTCGCCGTCGCCGTGGGATCGTCGTCATCGGTGCCACAGCCGATCAGACTGGCGCCGGCGATACCGAGTCCAAGAGCGCCCGTGCCTGCCAGGAACGAGCGTCGGCGGATCCGACCTCTGTGGGGAAGTGGTGAACGAGACATGTCGCCCTCCGGGACGTACCGCAAGCCTGCGGTGCTGGTGACGCCCGGAGTCTCGTGAAGCAGATGGCCAGCTGGCATCGCCCGGCCTGACCATTCGCTCTGCTTAGTGCAATGGTCAGTTCTTGCTATTCGCCTGGGCGAGAGGTGGCGAGGCGCGTCCGGATCAGGCCGGCGCGCATCGCCATCGTGACTGCCTGCGCGCGGTAGCTGGCGCCCGTCTTGACCAGGATGTTGCTGACGTGGCGAGCCACGGTGTGCTGGCTGATCGAGAGCGCCCGGGCCACCTGTCGGTTCGACCGTCCCTCCGCGA
>CAYTRA010000470.1:0-1874 GCA_964439675.1 uncultured Dehalococcoidaceae bacterium | reverse complement strand
AGGAGGTCTTCGGGGTCGGCTACATCCAGGACTTCACCTGGAAGCAGCTGTTCGAACTCGATGCCTGCGTGCGCTGCGGGCGCTGCACGGACGTGTGCCCGGCCAACATCTCCGGCCAGCCGCTCTCGCCGATGCACCTCATCCAGGACCTGAAGTCGCACCTCGCAGACGTCGGGCCAGCCATCCAGCGTCACCGCCACGAGACCGGGGAGGACGGCCGCGAGCTGTCGCCGGTGGCCATGGTGGGCGACGTCATCAAGGACGAGACGCTCTGGGCCTGCCGCACCTGCGGCGCGTGCGTCCAGGAGTGCCCCGTGATGATCGAGCACGTCCCGACCATCGTGGACATGCGGCGGTTCCTCGTGATGAACGAGGCGCGGATCCCGGCCACGGCGCAGGGCGCGCTGGAGAACCTGGAGATGCGCGGGCACCCGTGGCGCGGCACCGCGCTGGAGCGCACCACCTGGATGGAAGGCCTGGGGGACGTCCCGATCTTCGATGGCAACCAAGAGTACCTCTACTGGGTGGGCTGCTCCGGATCGCTGGTGGAGCGCAACCTGCCGATCACGAAGGCCGTCTTCCGCCTCCTGCGGGAGTCCGGCGCCTCGTTCGGGGTGCTGGGACAGGAAGAGACCTGCAACGGCGACCCGGCCCGCCGGCTGGGCAACGAGTACCTCTACCAGATCCTGGCGCAGCAACTGGTGGAGACCTTCAAGGCCAAGAACGTGCAGAAGGTCATCACCAACTGCCCGCACTGCTTCAACACCTTCAAGAACGAGTACCCGCAGTTCGACGGGTACTTCGAGGTGCTCCACCACACGGAGTTCCTGAGCAAGGCCATGCAGGACGGTTCGCTGAAGGCCACGCACCCCGTGGCGGCCAACGTGACCTACCACGACTCGTGCTACCTGGGCCGCATGAACGGCGTCTACGACGCGCCGCGCCAGATCATCGAGATGGTGCCCGGCGCCAGCCTCACGGAGATGCAGCGCACCCTGTCCAAGGGCCTGTGCTGCGGCGCCGGCGGTGGCAACATGTGGCAGGAAGAGGTGGGTGAGCGGCGCGTGAACCACGTGCGCTCTGAGGAGGCCATTGGCACTGGCGCGAGCCAGTTGATCTCCAACTGCCCGTTCTGCATCCAGATGTTTGAAGACGGCGTCCCGGCCGTGCAGTCCGAGGAAGAAGGCCGCATCCGGCCCTTCGACATTGCGGAACTGCTGGAGGATGCTGTGTTTGGTCCACAGGCGAAGGAAGGCACTCCAACCGCCTGATCGGGCCTTTAGGATGGCGGGGGCGCGCCGGCGACCCGGACACGGGCGTCGAGCGGCGAGCAGCGCGCTCCAGGGGAAACATCAGTCGTAAATCTGGACGGGCGGCGTCCCGTCCCGTGAAGGCGTGCGGGGTCCGCGAGCCTCGCAGGTGAAGGAGCCAAGCATGCACATCGTGGTCTGCGCCAAGCAGATTCCCGACCCGGAGACGCCGCCTTCGGCGTTCAAGATCGACGCCGCGACCAACAAGGTGGTCCCGGCCCAGGGCATCGCGCCCGTCCTCTCGCAGTTCGACGCCATCGCCGCGGAAGCGGCCCTCCGCATCAAGGAGGCCGGCGGCGACGGCAAGGTGACGGTCATCTCCATGGGCGGCGAGAGCGCCCAGGCCGCCATCAAGCAGGTGCTCGCCATGGGCGCCGACGAGGGCGTGCTGCTCAACGACCCGGCCTTCGAGGACGGCGACTCGCACACGACCGCGAAGGTCCTGTCCGCCGCCATCCAGAAGTTGGGCGACGTGGACGCCGTGTTCTGCGGCCGCCAGGCCGCAGACTGGGACATGGGCCAGGTGGGCCTCCTGATCGCGGAGAACCTCGGCTGGCCGGCGGC
>CAYTRA010000469.1:0-1875 GCA_964439675.1 uncultured Dehalococcoidaceae bacterium | reverse complement strand
ACAGGTCGTGGTCTACGACCGTCTCGCCCCGCCCGAACTCCTCGAGGAGGCACCCGCCGACGCGGTGCTCATCGATGCCGGCAAGTCGCCCTCGAACCAGCGCATGACGCAGGACGAGACCAACGCCTGCCTGGTGGAGCACGGGCTCGCGGGCAAGCGCGTGGTGCGCCTCAAGGGTGGCGACCCCTTCGTCTTCGGACGCGGCGGCGAGGAGGCGCTGGCCCTCGCGGCGGCCGGCGTCCCATGCACCATCGTGCCCGGCGTCACCTCCGCCATCGGCGGGCTCGCTGCCGGCGGCGTTCCGGTGACGCATCGAGGCGTGGCCACGTCCTTCGCCGTGGTCACCGGCCACGAGGATCCGACGAAGCCCGAGGCGCAGGTGCACTGGGAGCGCCTCGCCCGCTCCGCGGACACGCTGGTGATCCTCATGGGCGTCGAGCGGCTCGAAGCGATCGCCCGCGCCCTCATCGAGGGCGGACGAGACGCTTCGACGCCTGCGGCGCTCGTGCAGGAGGCGACGACGCCCCGCCAGCGCGCGCTGACCTCGACGCTCGGGGGCATCGCCGCCGCCGCTCGGGAGGCGGAGATCGCGAACCCGGCGCTGTTCGTCGTCGGCGAGGTGGCGGCGTTCCAGGCGCAGTTCGCGCCAGAGCGGCTGTCGCCGCTCGCCGGGAAGCGCGTGCTCGTCACCCGCAGCCGCGCGCAGGCCTCCAGCCTCGTCGCCGCGCTCCGCCTCGAGGGGGCGTACCCCATCGAACTGCCGGCCATCGAGATCGAGCGGAAGGTCGAGCCCGCCTCGATGCGGGCGGCGCTGCATCACCTGGGGGTGCGCGACTACCAGTGGGCCATCTTCACGTCCGCGAACGCCGTCGAGGTCTTCTTCGACGCGCTCTTCGAGGAAGGACACGACGCACGCACGCTGGCTGGCGCGGACATCTGCGCCATTGGCCCCGCGACCGCGCGCGCCCTCCTCGACCGTGGCGTGCGCGCCGACCTGGTGCCGGAGGTCGCGACCGGCGAGGGCGTGGCGCAGGCGTTCCTCGCGCGGGGTGCGCTGTCCGGCGCGCAGGTGCTCCTCCCCCGTGCGGAGGGCGCACGTGACGCGATCCCGGACGCGCTCCGCGGCGCCGGCGCTCGCGTGGACGAACTGACGCTCTACGTCGCCGCCCCCGCCGAGGCGTCCCCGGCCGTCCTCGACGACCTGCGCCAGCATGGCGTGGACGTCGCCACGTTCACCTCGTCCTCCACGGTCACGAACCTGGTGCGGCTCCTGGACGGCGACCTGACGCCGCTCCGAGGCGCGCTGATCGCGTGCATCGGCCCCGTCACGGCGGAGACCGCCGTCTCGGCGGGCCTCGAACCTCACGTGGTGGCGGAGGAACACTCCGTGCCGGGACTCCTCGATGCCGTGCGCGCCTCTCTACACTCGACGTGGATGGCACAGAGGAGGGACGCCTGATGGTCGCCGTCGCCCGCACGCTGCGTTTCGCGCGCACGCGTCGCACCCGCCGCACCGAGGCGCTCCGCGCGCTGGTGCGCGAGACGCGCCTCGACCCCTCGCAGTTCGTCTACCCGCTCTTCGTGACGCACGGCAGCAATGTCCGCACCGAGATCACCTCGATGCCCGGGCAGTACCAGTTGTCCGTCGACCAGTTGGCGGGGGAAGCGGCGGAACTGCGCGCCCTCGGCGTGCGCGCGGTGCTGCTCTTCGGCCTGCCCGCCTCGAAGGACGGCGAAGGCACCGAGGCATACGCGAACGACGGCATCGTGCAGCAGGCCGTGCGCGAACTGAAGCGCGTCGACCCTGACCTCGCGGTGGTAGTGGACGTGTGCCTCTGCGAGTACACGGACCACGGCCACTGCGGCGTGCTCACC
>CAYTRA010000468.1:0-1876 GCA_964439675.1 uncultured Dehalococcoidaceae bacterium | reverse complement strand
GCGATCAGGTCCTTGGGGCTCTTGATGCGCTTCCGCCAGTAGCCGAAGTCGAACTTGCCCTGCTTTTGCAGCGGCGGCGGTGGCGGCGGGAGGCGCAGCACGTCGTCCTCGATGGGCAACTTGGCCCAGTTCTCCGGCGTCTGCGACTGCAGGAAGAGGCGGACCGCCAGTTCGGGATCCTGGGTGCGCCCCCGGCTCATGAGCGCGCCGTTGCCGCTGCCCACGTTCGGGTTCATGGTCCCGTCACTCATGCCCATGGCGCCAATGTCCATCCCGAGGCGCGTGTTGCGGATGCCCGGGAAGTCGCCGCTGGGGTACATGAACTCCTCGTCCAGCGCCTTCGCCCAGCGGTGCTTCATCCGCTGCCAGTAGTCCGTGCCATGGAGGCTGTCGTACGCCTGGACGCCGGCGGACCCGAGCTGGTTGCAGAACATGTAGATCTGGTTCGGCTCGCACGGATACAGCGTGAAGTGGGACTTCTCGTGGGCGCGTGCGCCGAACTCGATGATGTCCTTGTAGGAGTAGGAGAACACCCGCCCGTCGCGCCACACGAAACGGAAGGCGCCCGGCGCGTCGTAGCGGTGGTCGTGCGTGACGGCCTCGTAGTGCGCGAGGTGCAGGCCGAAGAACCCGCCGTACATGATGTTGTCCCACGTGCCGCCGGCAATGGGATCGGGGTTCAACTTCAGGTTGCCGAAGAAGTTCTCGCCGAACCAGTAGCCCCAGACCTGGCGGTCCGTGAACTTCTCGATGACGTTGCGCTGGGCCTGCTCGTACAGGCTCGGGTAGGCGGGGACGTAGTTGGCCTGGAAGTAGGCGAGCGCCTCACCGACCCCGTTGATCTGGTAGCGCAGGTTCGTGGACTGCCAAGCCTGGCCCTTCCAGTCCCAGCCCTCGAAGGAATCGATGGGCTGCATCGCGAGTTTCAGCAGCCACTTCGCCAGCGCGGCGTCCGCGTCGTTGATGGGGCGCTCCGACCGACGGTGCGCCCGAGGCGCGAACGACTCGATCACCTCGGCCTTGCGTTCCGCCGGGATGCTCTCGAGCATCGCGTTGCGCCGCTCCCGCTCGCGCAGCCCTCGCCGGTACCCGCGCTCGGCGCGGATGAGGTGCTGGACGACGTACGCCGCCGCCGCGAACAGCAGCACGGGGATCGACCAATCCCACGTCGTGCCCTCCGCCACACCGAGGCGCGGCCCCTCCGCGAGGAGGGCTGAGGCGACGATGGGCCACGTGTAGGCGAAGAGGACGTGCGCGAAGGAGCCGAACCCGATCCAGAGGTTCCAGCCCACGAACCACACGGCCCACGTGACGACGAACAGGATCGGCCACGCGGAATAGAGGAGCCCCCCGCCGGGCACCATCATCGACAGTCCAATGGCCGTCGCGGTGTCACCACCGACGCCGAAGATGAGCGCCAGCCCCGCGACCTGGACCGCGATGATGACCGCGGCAGCCCTCGCGAGGGCGCGCCGCTGCGACGGGCCCCATCGCTCGGCCTTCTTCGGGATCTGGAACGCGCGCTCCAGGTTCGCAATGAGGTCCGAGGTAGGGCGCGGTTCGGTCAGGTCGAACGTCGTCATCGGTGACTCCTAAGGCACTGCACCCCTCCATGTAGCGAACACAGGAGTCACCTGGCCATCACGATCGTCGTGGACACCCGCAGGGTCGAGGTGGGCGCGCCGTCGTGAGGACGCCGAATCGGATCGTGAAACACGACCGTGTTAGGAGGCTCCCCGGACCGATGCTAGAGATCGTCCGTTGTCGACTTTCTCGGAGGGGACTCACATGGACGAGAACTACTGGAAGCAACCGCGGTCGCGACGACAGGTGCTTCGCGGAGCGGCCCTCGGTGGCGCAGGGCTCGCCGCCGCGG
>CAYTRA010000467.1:0-1878 GCA_964439675.1 uncultured Dehalococcoidaceae bacterium | reverse complement strand
ACGGGGGAGCAGCGCGAGCGCGTGTTGCAGATCGCGGGCGCCGTCGCCACCGGCGTGGTGGAGGTGCACTCGGACGACGAGGTGGACCTCGCCACGGCGGTCCACGGGTCGGGGCCGGGCTACGTCTATCTGTTCATCGAGGCGATGATCGACGCCGCCGTGCGCCAGGGGATGAAGCGGCCCGACGCCACCTCGCTGGTGCTGGCCACCGTGCAGGGCGCCGCCCAGTACGCTATCGAGACCGGGCAGCATCCGGCCGCCCTCCGCAACGCGGTCACATCGCCGGGCGGCACCACCGCCGCCGGGCTGGCTGAACTGGAGGCCGCAGGCTTCCGCACGGCGGTCGACTCCGCGATCGACGCGGCGTACGAGCGCGCACGGGACCTGGGGGAATCGTGACCCAACTGATCAACGGCGTGGGCTTCCTGATCCTGGTGCTGGCGTGGGCCATCTTCGCCCGAGCCATCCTGTCCTGGTTCCCCATCGACCGGAACGGCCCCATCTTCCAGCTGCTGGACGCGATCACGGAGCCCGTGCTGGAGCCCCTGCGCCGGGTGATCCCACCCATCGGCATGATCGATATCAGCCCGATGGTCGCGATCCTCGTGCTCTTCGCCGTCGGCGAGATCCTGCGCTCGTACCAGCCCGCCTAACCCCCGTCCGGTCGAGGGCTACACGAGGCCGAGGCGGGCGCGCACTTCGTCCTCGGTCAGGCCGTCCACCTGCACCACCTTCGTCCTCGATGTCTCGCCGGAGACGATGGCGACCGCGCCCTTGGCCACCCGCAGGCGTTTCGCCAGCAGGCGCACCAGCGCCTCGTTCGCGGCGCCGTCCACGGGCGGCGCCGTCACCCGCACCTGGAGCACGCCCTCGCGCTCTCCCGCGATCTCCTCGCGTGACGCTCGAGGTGTGAGACGGACATCGATGCGCGCGCTGACAGACATGAGCGCATCGTGCGCCCGTCCGGCACGTTGGTCGAGCGGGCGTCTCTACACTGGGATCGCTGCTCAAGGGCAGATTGTCAGAGAACGTGCCACGGGCGGTTGACATCAGAACAGTCGTTCTATAGTGTTCCGAACGTTGGGCGGGGGCCCTGCACTTTGCAACGCAAAGAGAACCGAAAAGAGGCGCAGGCCATGGCCAAGCAAGAGGCAGCCGGAGACCCCAAGAAGCAGCGCAGCGAAATGCTGAACAAGGCGCTGGAACAGATCGTCAAGGAGCACGGCAAGGGCTCCATCATGCGCCTGGGCGACCCGGAAGCCGCCATGAACGTCTCCGGCATCCCCACGGGCGCCCTCTCGCTGGACATTGCCCTCGGCATTGGCGGGGTCCCGCGCGGCCGCATCACGGAGATCTACGGGCCGGAGTCGGCCGGTAAGTCCACCCTGGCCCAGCACATCATCGCGGAGGCCCAGCGCGCCGGCGGCACCGCCGCCTACATCGACGTGGAGCACGCGCTGGACCCGGAGTACGCGGCCCAGTGTGGCATCAACGTGGACGAACTCCTGGTCTCGCAGCCGGACACCGGCGAGCAGGCCATGGAGATCTGCGAGGCGCTGATCCGCTCGGGCGCCCTCGACCTCGTCATCGTCGACTCGGTGGCCGCCCTGGTGCCGCGCGCGGAACTCGATGGCGACATGGGCGACTCGTTGCCCGGCCTGCAGGCGCGCCTCATGTCCCAGGCCATGCGCAAACTGACGGCCGCCGTCTCCCGCACCAACACGGCCCTGGTCTTCATCAACCAGCTGCGCGAGAAGATCGGCGTGGTCTTCGGCAACCCGGAGACCACCCCCGGCGGGCGCGCCCTCAAGTTCTACTCGTCCGTCCGCATCGACATCCGCCGCATCGAGTCGCTGAAGGACGGCCAGACGTTCATCG
>CAYTRA010000466.1:0-1880 GCA_964439675.1 uncultured Dehalococcoidaceae bacterium | reverse complement strand
GAGCAGCTGCTCTCGCAGTCGCGCGCCGGTCAGATCCAGGAGTACGTGCCCATCATTGGCCAGATGAACGAGGATTAAGCAGCACCGTTGTCGCTCCACGCCGCCTCAGCCGAGGCGGCGTGGGCACGTAGGGTGAACTGAGGGCTCAGGCGTGTTCGACCGACTTCCGCTCCCGTCGCAGTTCGACCGCACCATCATCGCCGGAGGCACGGTTGCCGTGCTGGTGGCGGCGCCGGTGCTGGTGGTGCTGCTCGCGCTGCTGTTCGCGGATCAGATCTCCGCGCCTGAGTTCGTCTTCTACATCGCGGCCGCCGTGGTGCTGGCCGGGGCGGTGGGCTCCGTGCTCATGCCCAACGTGGTGCACGCGGCGCTCTGCCTGGTGGGCGCGCTCCTCGGCGTGGCGGGCATCTACCTGCTGCTGCTGACGGAGTTCATCGCCCTGGTGCAGGTGCTCGTCTACGGCGGCGGCGTGGTCATCCTGCTGCTGTTCGCCCTCATGCTCACGAACGCCGCCGAGGACCCCGTGGTCACGGACGGCTCGCAGAAGCCCTTCGCCTTCATCGTGACGGCGCTCCTCGGGAGCCTCTTTGTCGCGGTGATGCTGGACGCGGAGTGGGGCAACCCCGCCGCCTCCGTGGTGCCGTTCAGCGAGTTCGGCGCCCGCATCTTCCGTGACTTCTCCGTCCCGGTGATCGTCGTCGCCATCCTGCTGGACATCGCCCTGACGGGCGCCTTCCTGAACGCTCGTCCTCCGGCAGAGGCCGAGGCGACCAGCGAGGAGCAGGCCGCGTGATCCCGATCGAGAACTTCCTGGTCCTCTCCGCGCTGCTGTTCACCATTGGCTTCTATGGGGTGCTGGCGCGCCGCAGCGCGATCCTGATCCTCATGTCCGTGGAACTGATGCTGGCGGGCGTGTCCATCAACTTCATCGCCTTCGCCACCTACCTGGACGCGGACGCCTTCAGCGGTCTCGTCTTCGCTCTCTTCGTCATCACCGTCGCCGCGGCCGAAGTCGGCCTGGCGCTGGGTATCGTGCTGCGTCTCTACCGAGAGCGCCGCACCGCCAACGTGGACGAGGCAAGCCGCCTCAAGTGGTAACCGCCGGGCCGCGACCGGGGGAGTAGCCCTCGCGCGGTCGGTCAGGGGAGGGGTGCCCGCATGGGCATGGAACAGGCATGGGTGCTGCCGGCGATCCCGGCGGGGCTCTTCGTGCTGATCGCCCTGTTCAACGGCCTCATGCCGCGGCGCGGCGACTTCCTCGCGATCCTCGGGATGGCGACGGTCGTGGTGCTCGTGTTCATCATCCTGCTGGACTTCACCAACGCCTTCGAGGCCGGTGAATTCCTGCCGGACGGCGGCAACGTCTTCTCCTTCGACTGGGTCAACATCGGCCAAGGCTTCTTCATCATCGAGTTCTCCACCTACGTGGACGCGATCACGATGGTGATGCTCCCGGTGGTCACCATCGTGGCGCTGATGGTGATGGTGTACTCAACCGAGTACATGCGCGGAGAGGTCCGCTACGGCTGGTACTTCGCCGTGCTGTCGCTCTTCGTCGCGGCCATGCTCACGCTGGTGCTGTCTGGCAACCTCATCCAGTTGTACCTGGCCTGGGAGGGAGTGGGCCTCGCCTCGTACCTCCTCATCGGCTTCTACTGGGAGCGCCAGACCGCCGCCGAGGCGGCGAAGAAGGCCTTCATCACCACCCGTGTCGGTGACGTCGGCCTGCTCATCGGCATCATCCTGCTGTGGCGGGCCACCGGCACGTTCGACATCCAGCAGATCATCGCCGCGGCCACCTCCGGCCAGATCGGCGAAACCTACCTCACCGTGGCGATGCTGTTCCTGTTCGTGACGCACGCCGACACCGGCAGCCCGGA
>CAYTRA010000465.1:0-1894 GCA_964439675.1 uncultured Dehalococcoidaceae bacterium | reverse complement strand
GAGCACGTAGCCGATGTTGTTCAAGCCGGCGGCGAGCTCCGCGTGCGGGCCCTGGTACACCTTGCGCTTGATCGTCAGCGCCTCTTTCAGGAGCGCTTCGGCCTCTTCGAGATGGCCCTGATCGAGCACGGCCCATGCGAGGTTGTTCAGCGTCTCGGCGAGCGGCGGTCCGCTGTCGACCTCGCGGCGCATCGCGAGCGCTTCCCGCAGGTACGGCACGGCCTGGTAGGCCTAGAGTGGGGCTTGAGAGATCGGGGGAGCCATGTCGGTGTCCATGCTCGAAACAGCGCTTTCACAGTTCCACAGCGCAGCAGACCAGATCGGCCTCACTGACGAGCATCGGGACTACCTCACCGCCTTCAAGACCTCCTACCACTCACAGTTCCCCGTGGAGATGGATGACGGCAAGTTCCGCATCTTCGAGGGCTTCCGCGTCCACCACAACGTCGCCCGGGGTCCCGCCAAGGGCGGCATCCGCTACTCCCTGCACGTCAGCGAGGACGAGGTGAAGGCCCTCGCCATGCTCATGACGTGGAAGTGCGCCGTCGTGAACGTCCCCTTCGGCGGCGCCAAGGGCGGCGTCCTGGTGGACCCCCGCACCCTGAGCCAGGACGAACTCCAGAACCTCACCCGCCGTTTCACCACCGAGCTCGAGCCCATCATCGGGCCGGACAAGGACATCCCCGCGCCGGACATGGGCACCAACCCCCAGGTCATGGCCTGGATCCTGGACACCTACTCCATGTCCCACGGCTACACCGTCGCCGGCGTCGTCACCGGCAAGCCGGTCGCCGTCGGCGGCTCGGCCGGCCGCTTCGAGGCCACCGGTCGAGGCCTCCTGTACGTCCTGGAGGAGCACCTCCGCGAGGAAGGCGGCGTGGAGGGCAAGACCTTCGCCGTCCAGGGCTTCGGGAACGTCGGCGGCGTCGTGGCGAAGCAGATCCAGGCCGCCGGTGGCAAGATCACCCACCTCGCCGACGTGGACATCGCCCTCCACGGCCCCGCAGGCATCGATGTCACCAGCGCCTACAACTTCGTCCAGGCCGGCGGCACCCTGGCCGGCTGGAACGAGCAGGAAGGTCACCACGAGGCCATCCCCCACGGGACCGTCCTCACCGCCCCCGTGGACGTCCTCGTCCCCGCCGCCGTCGAGAACGTCCTCCACGAAGGCAATGCCGGCGACGTGCAGGCGCGCCTCATCCTGGAGGGCGCCAACGGCCCCACCACCCCGGAGGCGGACGCCATCTTCCAGGAGCGCGGCATCACCGTGATCCCGGACATCCTGGCCAACGCCGGCGGCGTCACCGTCTCCTACTTCGAGTGGGTGCAGGCCCGCCAGTACATCCGCTGGAGCGAGGAACGAGTCAACGAGGAACTCCGACGCCTCATCACCTCGGCCTACCAGAACGTCGCCGCCCGCCACGCCGCCTCGCGCGTCCCGTCCACCCTCCGCCAGGCCGCCAACTGGGTCGGCATCGAACGTGTCGTGGAGGCCATGACCCTGCGAGGCATCTTCCCCTAGGGCTCACTCACGGAGTCGAGAGCGGTCGCGAGGGGCGCTACCGGTCGCCCCGCACGCGGCCCCATGGCTCGCTCCAGGGCTGCGGCAAGGGGTCGTCCGGAATCAGCCCCAACTGGCGCAACTGCTCGTGGTCGCGTGCGTGCTCAAGCGCCGAATAGAAGAAGTCCCCGCAGTCGCGACAGCGCTGCAACGCCCGCCCCTGCGTGTCCTCCACCGCGAACAACCCCACCCCTCGGACGGGCGCAGCCGTCTCCGCCCCCGGCGCCGAAGCAGCCCGATGCTCACACTCCCAGTAGCACCCCTGAGGACAAAGGTCCGGTCGCTCCCCCATGTAGCGAGTGTAGCCCCTGCCCCCTCTCCCCCCTCTGACCC
>CAYTRA010000464.1:0-1901 GCA_964439675.1 uncultured Dehalococcoidaceae bacterium | reverse complement strand
TGACCGTCTTCCTCACGCCTGACCTGGAGCCGTTCTACGCCGGCACGTACTTCCCACCGGAGGAGATGTACGGCCGCCCCGGGTTCCCTCGCATCCTGGAGAGCGTGATGGCGGCCTGGCGGGACAACCGCCAGGGCGTCATCGAGTCCGCATCCTCGCTGACCGAGAAGGTGCGGGAGGCCACCCGCCGCGCCACCGAGGCGGCGCCCGACACCGCCGAGGCGGGCACGGAGACGCTGGACTGGGCCGCCTCGGCGTTCCGCACCGCGTACGACGCGGAGTGGGGCGGCTTCGGGCGCGCGCCCAAGTTCCCCAACCCCTCCAACCTCGAGTTCATGCTGATGTACGGCGCGCGGACCGGCGACGAGCGCGCGACGGAGATCGCCGTGCACACCGCGCGGAGGATGGCGCAGGGCGGCATCTACGACCACCTGGGCGGCGGCTTCGCCCGGTACTCCGTGGACCAACAATGGCTGGTCCCGCACTTCGAGAAGATGCTCTACGACAACGCGCTGCTGGCCCGGCTGTACCTGCACCTCACCCAGGTCACCGGCGACCAGGGGTTCGCCACCATCGCGCGCGAGACCCTGGACTACCTCCTGCGGGAGATGCGCGACCCGGAGGGCGGCTTCTACTCCGCGCAGGACGCCGACTCCGAGGGCATCGAGGGTAAGTTCTTCGTCTGGACCCCGGATGAGATCGATGAGGCGCTGTCCGAGTTCGGCGAGGACGCCGGGCTGGCCTTCCGCACGCTCTACAACGTCACTGCCGGAGGCAACTTCGAGGATCCCCACCATCCGGAGTTCGGGCGGCGCAACGTCCTCAGTCGCCCGCGCCCGCTGGAGGCCGTCGCGCGCGAACTCGGTCGCGAGCCCGCGGAGATCGAGGCGGCGCTCCCGGCATGGCGCGAGTGCCTGCGCGAGGTGCGGGAGCAGCGCGTCCATCCGGGCCTGGACGACAAGGTCCTGACGTCATGGAACGGGCTGGCGCTCGCGGCGTTCGCGGAGGCGGCGCGGGTGCTGGACGAGCCTCGCTACCTGGAAGCAGCACTCGCGAACGCCTCGTTCCTGCGGGAGCGCGTGTGGGACGGCGAGCGGCTGCTCCACACGTACAAGGCCGGCCGCGCGCACGTGGACGGCCTGTTGGAGGACTACGCCTACCTCGCGCTTGGCCTCGTGGAGGTCTACCGCGAGACGGGCGACCTGGCGCACCTGCGCTGGGCCGCCGACCTGTACGAGGTCGCGCTCACGCGGTTCGCGGATGAGAATGGCGGCTTCTACGAGGCGCCAGCGGACGGCGAAGCGTTGATCATCCGGCAGAAGGCCTTCTTCGACTCCCCCACTCCCAGCGGCAACGCCGCCATGGCCACGCTCGCCTTCTGGCTAGGCCGCTACTTCGGTCGGCCCGAATGGGAGCGCACCGCCCGCGAGGTCGTCGAGTTGGTCTCCGGCCAGTTCGAGCGCGCCGCCATCGGCTTTGGCGCGATGCTCCAGGTGCTGGAACTCCTCGTGACGCCGCCGCGAGAGATCGCGATCGTCGGCGCACCGGCCCCGCGCGCCCCCTTCGAGCGCGAGGTTGCGCGGCGCTACCTGCCCACGGTGCTCCTCGCGCCGGCGGAGCGCGGGGAGGGCCTGCCGGTGCTCGAGGACCGCGCGGTGAGCGAGGGCGCGGCCGCCTACGTCTGCGAGAACATGGTCTGTGACCTGCCGGCGCGCAGCGTCGACGCGCTCCGCGAACAACTCGGCGAGTGACCTCCCCCAGCACCGAGCCGACTGACCCGCCCACGGGGACGGCCTCTGGCGCGCGACGCGTGCGCCCCTGGGACGCCTTCCGCTTCCGCGACTACCGCTTCCTGTGGGTCGGTGCGTTCTTCTCCACCGTCCTGCTGTGGATCCGCATCC
>CAYTRA010000463.1:0-1901 GCA_964439675.1 uncultured Dehalococcoidaceae bacterium | reverse complement strand
TGAGCCTCTATGAGCCGCTGAAGGCGACCTTCGTCCACGAGCCCGGCGAACGCTCGGCGTTCCAGGACGCGTGGCTGGACCTCGAGTTCGGCGAGCGCATGATCCGCGGCTTCGCGAGCCAGACCGTCGAGGACGCCTCCGGGATCGCCATCTCACCGGATGCCTCCGCGTCCGAGGCCGCCGAGGCCCTCGACGAACCGGGACTCCGCGAGATCCTCGCGCAGGACATCGAGGGCGCCTCGACGTGGTGGGACGAGCAATTCTTCGGCGTGATCGACGGCATCCTCCCCTACCTCCTCGGCGACTCCGAAGAGTTCGATGTGCGCATCGACTTCTCAGAGTATC
Source organism: uncultured Dehalococcoidaceae bacterium (assembly GCA_964439675.1). Classification (GTDB taxonomy): domain Bacteria; phylum Chloroflexota; class Dehalococcoidia; order UBA2979; family UBA2979; genus W-Chloroflexi-9. The sequence goes on along the minus strand of CAYTRA010000463.1, from coordinate 1,556 downwards.
CGCACCTGGCAGAGGCGTTCGCGGGGCCGCTGAAGACGGACGCGGACACCCTGCGCCGCCAGGGCTGGGCCTTTAACGACGACGAACTGCGCCGCCGCCTCGCCGAGAACGACGACCTCACGGAGGCAGATATCGACAACGCGCTCGCGATCTTCCGCCCGGGCGGCGCCACGTTCGACGAGGTCGACCTGAAGGAGCGCATCGACGAACAGCGCGAGCGAGCGGCCGCCGAGGGCAACCCGGACGACGCCCCCATGGACCTCGAGGACCAGCGCAACACCCTGCGCACCGCACGCCTGATCGCCACGTGGGGTGCTGCGGCTGCCAGCGTCCTGCTGGTGCTAGCGGTCGCGTTCCTCGGCGGTCGAGGGTGGACCGGACGGCTGCGGTGGGGGTCGGCGGGCGTGCTCGTCGCTTCACTCGTCTCGCTCGTCCTCACCGTCCCCGTCTACGCCGTCGCTGTCTCCGGCCGCGTGGACGACTGGCTGGAGGAGCAACGCACCCGCGAGGAAGGCGGGCTGCCGGAACTCGTGCGCACCCACGTGCTGGACGAGGGGCGGGCCGTGGTGCAGGACTTCGTCGGGGGCATGCAGTGGCGCGCCCTCGCGTGGTTCGTGCTGGCAGCGCTCGCGTTCGCCCTCGCGGTTGCGCTCGACCGGCCCGACTTCCGCGACACTATCCGTCGCGCCATAGCCCGCGTCCGAGGCGGCTCGCCCGACGCGCAGGACGCGTCGCCGACCGCGCCCTAACCGAGAGCCATCGAGGCGACGCGCAACCGCCCCGGCCTTGCGGCCGGGGCGGTCGTCGTTCGGACGGTGGAGGATGCGCTAGCGGCTGACGTCCGTCACCACGTTCAGGCGCGTGATCTCCGGGCGGCCGGCCGCGATCTCGCGCATGGCCGTGCCCAGAACCTTCATGTGGTCCGTGGTGCCATGGGCCTGGAAGGTCGCGTCGTCCGGGTACTGCTCGTAGAAGTAGAAGACGGTCGGTTCGCCCTCGACAGTGTGGAGGCGGTAGGTGGCCACGCCGGGCTCCTTCTCCTGGACGTCCGCGACCATCTTCTCCAGGGCGGCCTGCATCTCCGCTTCCTTGCCGGGCTGGGCGGTCAGCTTGGCGAGCACGGTGATCATCTAGTCCTCCTTCGGGGGCTGCTGCTTCCGGGCGATAGTAGCGAGGCGTACCCGCCGATGGGGCGAGCGCTCGCTCCCGTCGCGATTGAAGTTGTGATGCCAACCTCGCATCCGCGAGGCCGGGGAGCGCCTCTGCACCAGGTGAGCGCAGTAAGGGGCTGGCGTTTACCCTCTCTCGCGCATCGAACCGCCCGATGAGGAGACCACATGGACCTGCTGACTGAACCAGAGGTGTGGCTGGCGCTGCTCACGCTGACGTCGCTTGAGATCGTCCTCGGCATCGACAACATCGTGTTCATCTCGATCCTGGCGGGCAAACTGCCGGTCGAACAGCAGGCGAGGGCTCGGACCATCGGGCTCGGCCTCGCGATGTTCACGCGCATCGCACTGCTGTTCTCGCTGTCGTGGGTCATTGGTCTAACGGAG
>CAYTRA010000462.1:0-1911 GCA_964439675.1 uncultured Dehalococcoidaceae bacterium | reverse complement strand
ACGACCCGCAGGCCGCCGCGGCTCGGTACGCGAATCTGAACGTGCGGGCCTATCGCTTCTCCGACGTTGTGGAGGCGCCGACAGAGGCGACGCAGCTCGTCGCGTTCACGCCGGGCGCCACCGCGCGCATCAACGGCGACGGGGACTGCGTGAACCTGCGCGCGGAACCCCGCCTGAGTGGCGCGAAGATCACCTGCGTGGCGGACGGCTCCTTCGTCGAGGTGCTGGACAGCGAACCCGTGCAGGCGGACGGCTACACGTGGCGCCACGTCCAGACCGGGTGGGGCGCGGGCTGGATGGCTGACGACTTCCTCGTCGCGCTCGCGGCGCCCTCCGGCACTCCGACGCCGACGCCCAGCCCCACGCCTACCGCGACACCGACGCCCACCTCCACGCCCCCGAGTCAGACGCCGGTGTCGGGCACTACCGGCACGCTCACCGGCTCGCTGCCCACCGGCGGCGGCCCGGGGATCGTGCTGTGGAGCGGCGGCCCCGTCGAGGGCATCGTGACGCAGGCGGTTGCCGGAGGCTGCTCGCTGACCTCCGTGTGGAGCACGGTGAATGGTCAGTTCGTGGGGTACACCGCGGGTGCGCCGGCCTTTGTGAACGCGTCATGGCGCCAGCACTATCCGGGCGACCTGCAGTCGATGCCTCTGATCCTCATCTGCCGCCAGGGAGGCGATCCCGGCGCCGGCAGCACGCCGCCTCCGTCGGGTGGCACGCCGCCGAGCGCGCCGCAGGACGGCGCACCCCCGGGTCCCGCAGGCAACGAGGACTAGCGAGCGCCTTCCGAGCCCTGCCTAGACACGGTTAGCCCTGGCCGAGCGCCGCTTCGATCTGGGCTAGGTGGTTGCTGTCGTGGCCGGGGCCGCCCATCACCAGCAGTTGTGCCACGCTCGCCTCGCCCGGGCGGAAGCCCAGCGGAATCTCGCGGGCCAGCAGTTCGTCGTCCAGGCCTCGCACCGCCTCGATGGCGGACTGGTGGCCCTGGCGGATCTCCTCCAGCAGTTCCTCCACGCTGCGGTCGCTGCGCTCCTCCACCTGCCCCGCGTTGATCTCGTCGATGTTGCGCGGGGGTGCCGGCGGCGAGCCGGGCGGCGTGGTGTCCGCCGCCGCGTCCACGCGCTGGAGGACGCGCGCGACGCCGTTGCTCCGTGCAGCGAGGTGACTCAGCGCGTCGCGGACGCGCCATGTGCCTTCCAGTAGCGGTGTGTCCCCGCCCTCGAGGATGCGAGGTCGGAGCGCCTCGATGCGCCGGTCGACGTCGTTGACGGCGGAGATGAAGTCGTCGCGAGTGGTCATGGGGGAGGGCCTCCGTCCGGCCGGGCGCGAACTCGGTGGGCGCGGATGGTACCGCGTGGTCGCGCAGCCCAGCGTGACGGGACGCCTCGCGAGGATCGCGGCGCGCGTACACTGCGCTCGCCCGCAGCACGAATCCGAGGGGGGCCTCATGCCCGGCGCACTGCACGGAATCCGCGTCATCGACTTCGGCCAGTACCTGGCTGGCCCGCTGGTGGGGCAGTTGCTCTGCGACCAGGGCGCCGAGGTGGTCCGCATCGACCCGCCCGGCGGCCCTCGCTGGCAGACACCCGTGAATGCGGCGCTCAACCGGGGCAAGCAGTCGATCGTGCTCGACCTGGAGGACGAGGCGGACCGCGACACGGCGCGCGCCCTCATCGCGAGCGCGGACGTGGTCATCGAGAACTTCCGCCCGGGCGTCATGGACCGCTGGGGGCTCGGCCCGCAAGCCATGACCGAGGCGCATCCTCGGCTGGTCTACTGCTCGCTGCCCGGGTTTGGATCGGACGACCCTCGCGCCGGGACTCGGGCGTGGGAGGGCGTGGTGAGCGCCGCGGCCGGCCTCTATCGCCGCAACCGCGTGGCCGCCGAGGCGGGCGCGCCGGTCTACAC
>CAYTRA010000461.1:0-1913 GCA_964439675.1 uncultured Dehalococcoidaceae bacterium | reverse complement strand
CACGCCGGGCGGCTCGTTCATCTGGCCGTAGACGAGGGCCGTCTTGTCCAGCACCCCGCTCTCTTCCATCTCGTGCCAGAGGTCGTTGCCCTCACGGGAGCGTTCACCCACGCCGGCGAAGACGGAGAGGCCGCCGTGCTCGGTGGCCAGGTTGCGGATCAACTCGGTGTTGGTGACGGTCTTGCCCGTGCCGGCGCCGCCGAACAGGCCCACCTTGCCGCCTCGGGCCAGGGGGGCGACCAGGTCGATGACCTTGACGCCGGTCTCCAGCATCTGCGCGGTGGTCTCCTGCTCCGAGTAGTCCGGAGCGGGCCGGTGGATCGGCCAGCGGGTGTTGTCGGCCGGGATCGGCGCTCCCGGGTCGATGGGGGTGCCGGTCACGTTGAAGATGCGGCCCAGGGTCACGGGGCCCACGGGCACCTGGATGGCCGCGCCGGTGTCCTCCACGGAGGCACCACGAGGCAGGCCGTCCGTGGAGTCCAGCGTCAGGGCGCGCACCCAGTTGTTGCCCAGGTGCTGCTGCACCTCGGCCACCAGGGTCTCGCCGTTCATGTCGATGTTGACGGCGTTGAAGATGTCCGGGAGGTCGCCCGAGGGGAACTCGATGTCGACGACGGTGCCGATCACCTGCCGCACGTATCCGGTCGCCATGTCTGCCTCCCGCCTTACGGCGCTGTTCTGTCTGACTGACTGCTGCCCGGGCCCTAGCCCGCCGATTCGAGCGCGGCCACACCACCGACGAGGTCGAGCAGTTCGGCCGTGATGCTCTCCTGGCGCGCCTTGTTGTAGGCCAGGGTGAGGTCGTTCACCATTTCATTCGCGGCGTCCGTCGCCTGCCGCATGGCGACCATGCGTGCCGACTGCTCGGAGGCGCGGGCCTCCAGGACTGCCGCGTACACCTGCATTTCGACGAACCGCGGGAGGAGCGTGTCCAGCAGCGCCTCCGGCGACGGTTCGATGATGAAGTCCACGCTCTTGCCGGCGCCCTCCGCACCCTCGGCCACCTCGGCGGGCGGCTCAATGGGGAGGATCTGCAGCGTGGTGGGCCGCTGGACGGCGGCGTTCACGAACCGCTGGTAGCCGATGATCACCTTGTCGACCTTCCCGGAGAGGAAGTCGTCCATGATGATCCGGGCGATCGGTCGCACATCCTCGAAGGCGGGGAAGTCCCCGAGTTCCGAGAAGTCCGCGACCAGTTCCATGCCGGCCCGGCGGAAGAAGTCGCGGCCCTTGCGGCCCACGGGCAGCACGGCCACGCGCTCCACGTCTGGCTGGTACTCCAGCAGCAGGCTGGCGCCGGCGCGGTTCATGTTCGCGTTCAGACCGCCGGCCAGGCCGCGGTCCGCGGTGATGTGCACATACAGGACGGACTGCACCTCGCGAGACTCGAGGAGCGGGTGCGCGGACGAGGCCTCGCCGCTGCCGCCGGTGTGGGCGGCCAACTGCGAGAGGACGGAGATCATCTGCTGCGCGTACGGACGCGCACGCAGGGCGTTCTCCTGCGCTCGGCGCATCTTGGAGGCCGCCACGAGCTCCATGGCCCGGGTGACCTTCGCGGTGCTACCGACCGACCGGATCCGGTCGCGGATGGCTCGTACCTGGCCGCCGCCCGCCATGTCGCGTCTCTTCCCTTAGTCCCTGCTTGCCGTCCTGGAGAGGTGCGGACGCCTAGTAGGCGACCGACCCCTTGAAGTCCAGGATGGCCTGCTTCAGGGCCTCTTCGTCGCTCTCCGACAGGTCGCCGGAGGAGGTGATGCGGTTCAGCAGGTCCTGCTGGCCACCGCCCATGAACTCGTGGAACGCCTTCTCGAAGTCCTGAACCTTCTCCACCGGGACGTCGTCCAGATAGCCGTTGACGCCGGCGTACAGGATCCCCACCTGCTGGCCCAGGGTGAGCGGCTGGAACTGCGGCT
>CAYTRA010000460.1:0-1918 GCA_964439675.1 uncultured Dehalococcoidaceae bacterium | reverse complement strand
TCTACGCGGACGGCGACAAGCGCTACATCCTGGCCCCGGACGGGCTGAAGGTGGGCGCGCAGATCGTCGCCGCGGACAACGCGCCGATCGCGGTGGGCAACTCGCTGCCGCTGTCCGCCATCCCCACGGGTACGGCGGTGCACAACGTGGAGATGATCCCGGGCCGGGGCGGCCAGATGGCGCGCTCCGCTGGGTCCAGCATCCAGTTGATGGCGAAGGACCAGGGCTACGCCCTGCTCCGCATGCCGTCCGGCGAGATGCGCCAGGTGCTTGAAGGCTGCCGCGCCACCATTGGCGCGGTAGGCAACCTGGAGCACCAGCAGGTGAAGCTGGGTAAGGCCGGTCGTTCTCGGCACCGCGGGCGCCGTCCGCAGGTGCGCGGCTCCGTGATGAACCCGGTTGACCACCCGCACGGCGGTGGTGAGGGCAAGTCCCCCGTGGGCATGCCCGGTCCAAAGACGCCGTGGGGCAAGCCGGCCCTGGGCTACCGCACGCGCAACAGCAAGCGGACGGACAAGTACATCGTCCGCCGCCGCGGCGCCGGCCGGCGCTAGGAGGTACGGGAAATGTCTCGCTCGACGAAGAAGGGCCCGTACGTCCACCCGAAGTTGTGGAAGAAGGTACTGGCCAATCAGTCCGTGGAGCGCCGGGAGATCATCCGGACGTGGTCGCGTTCAAGCACGGTCCTGCCGGAGATGGTGGGCCTGACGATCGCGGTGCATGACGGCCGCCGGCACGTGCCGGTGCTGTGCACGGAGAACATGGTGGGCCACAAGCTGGGCGAGTTCTCGTTCACGCGGACGTTCCGCGGGCACAAGGGCAAGTCCGAAGTGACCTCGAGGAAGCGCTAATGGAAGTGCGCGCGTTCGCGAAGGATCAGCCGGTGTCGCCGTCCAAGGTGCGGCTGGTGCTGGACGTGATCGAGGGGAAGCCCGTCGAGGAAGCGTTGACGCTGCTGGAGTTCATGCCGCAGCCGTCCGCGCGGATGGTGTGGAAGGTCGTGAAATCCGCGGCTTCCAACGCGGAGAACAACTTTGACCTGAACCCGGACGGGCTCCGGGTCAAGAAGGCGGTGGCCGGCGACGGCCGCACGCTGAAGCGGTGGCGCGCTCGGTCGCGCGGGCGCGCGGCTCCGATCCGCAAGCGCTACGCGCACATCGAGGTCGTCGTCGAGGGAGACGAGTACTAATGGGCCGGAAGGTACACCCGTACGGGTTCCGGGTCGGCGTCACGAAGGACTGGCAGTCCAAGTGGTTCGCCCGGCACACCCAGTACGCCGACCTGGCGCTGGAGGACAAGCGTCTCCGCGACCTGATCATGAAGACGCTGCCGGACGCGGGCGTGGCCCGTATCGCGGTGGAGCGGAACGCGAACCAGATCACGCTGACGGTGTTCACGGCCAAGCCGGGCATCGTCATCGGGCGCGGCGGGCAGAACGCGGAGATGCTCCGCAACCTGCTGCAGAACGCGACCGACAAGCGCGTGCGGCTGAACATCGAGGAGATCCGCGTCCCGGAATTGGACGCGTATCTGGTGGCGCGCTCGGTGGCGGACCAGCTGGAGCGCCGCGTGGCGTTCCGGCGGGCGATGAAGCAGTCCGTCCAGCGCACCATGCAGCGCGGCGCCCTGGGGTGCCGCATCAAGATCGGCGGCCGCCTGGGCGGCTCGGAGATGTCGCGCGTGGAGCAGGAGATGCAGGGCCAGGTGCCGCTGCACACGCTGCGCGCGGACATCGACTACGGCCAGGCGGAGGCTCGGACGACGTTCGGGGTCATCGGCGTGAAGTGCTGGATCAACAAGGGCGAAATCACGGCCGAGAACAACCCGCTGTACGTCGCCTCCGTCGAGGGAAGCGAGTAGCGCGATGTTGATGCCTCGACGCACCAAGTACCGGAAGTCGATGCGCGGGAAGATGCGC
>CAYTRA010000459.1:0-1931 GCA_964439675.1 uncultured Dehalococcoidaceae bacterium | reverse complement strand
GGGAGCGGGCCGCGTGAGTATCCGCCTGCGTGACCTACCCCCGGCAGAGCGCAAGCGGCTTCAGGCCGTTGCGCGCGTGGATGCCCGCCCGCCCGGCATGAACAAGACGGAGGCCCGCCGCGCCGACGCTCTGGAGATCCTGAAGCGCGCGGGCGAGATCGCGGACTACCGATTTGAGGCGATGAAGCTGCGGCTCGGGGAGAACGTCTTCTACACTCCCGACTTCCTGATCGTGAACACGGTGGGGGAGATCATCTTCGAGGACGTGAAGGGCCGGAAGGGCCAGAGCTACTACGCGACCGACGACGCGCGGGTGAAGATCAAGACCGCCGCGCAGCAGTACCCGTGGTTCATCTTCTTCACGGTCTGGGAATCGGAGCGCGGGGTCTGGCGCCGGCAGGAGGTGCGGCCGTGGTGAAATATCACGGCGCCGTGATCGTGTCAGGCGGAGTCGAGCTGGCCGGCTGCGAGGGTGTCGCGAAGGTCGCGCAGCTCATCGATGCGGGATTCCGCGAGGCGGATGACGGCCTGCTGCCATCCGGGCGGTGGCGAGCGATACCCGGACGCTCCGGGGTCGAGGCGCGCCTGCTTCACGGATTGCACGGACACCCCGAGCGCCGCCGCAAGGTCGTCCAGCGAGTAGCAGCGGGTCAAAATGTCGGTCGCGGCCCGGTAGTCCATGGATGTATACGCGAAGGTTGACACTGAATCCGAATACATGTATACTATACGGTAGACGGACGCAGGAAGTCAACCCAAACTGGAGGAACCGCGACAATGACCGACCTGATCCGAGTCCCGAAGACGTTCTTCGACGACCACGAGGCGCGCGATTTGGACACGCCGGAAGTCGCCAGGACGACAAAGCACCACTACCTCATCCGCTCAGACGATCCGGCGATACCTGAGCTTCTGAACGACGCCGAGTATTACGCGGATGCGTACGGGCCAGACATGAGTATCGGGTTCAAGGCGAGCGCGCGGGCCACAGCAAAGGCGCTTCGAAGCATCCCGAATATCGCGACCATGATCACGGCGTACGACCACGACGGAACGCGACGACGCTAACCCACGTTACCTGAACCCCACACCCGGCCATGACCGTCACCATCGAGCACTATCGCGTGGAGTACCGACGCCCCGGCGAGAAGTGGACGTACGAGGGCAAGTTTCCGGAGTCGGACGCCCGCGCTTACGCATCCGAGAGCACGCGCCTCGGCTGCGATGTGCGGCTGACGCCAGTCTACCACGGCGAGCCGGAGTTTTTCGCTGCCACGGCTACGGTCCAGAAGGTCGACCGGCGAGGGCCTGAGCCCACTACCTGAACCACAGGAGCCATGATGGCCGAGCACCTTACGCTGAAATGGGGCACGCTGAAGTCGTGGAATGTCGAAGGGGAGGCTGCGATGGAGGCGTTGCAGCGGTACGCGGACGCGGGCCCGATGTCGATGAGTGCGATGATGCAGCACGACACGGCGGAACAGAAAGAGGCGATTTGCGACATGATCGACGCAATGGACGTGGAGTACGTCTACAACGACTGGTCCGGCGAGAAGATGTCGAAGGAGGCTGCGAAGCGGTATGTGCGCGAGTACGGCCAGACCGCCACGAAGGAGCCATGATGGAAGCGACGACGAAGGTGGGGCATACGCCTGGGCCGTGGCGGGTGGACACTCCGGAGCCAGACGACTTCGAGTCGGACGTATACATCCTCGCCGGCGATCGCCGCCTGGTGGCCACCCTCGGGCTCGGCGGCGATCAGGGCATTGATGTCGAAAACGACGCGAACGCCCGGCTGATCGCCGCGAGCCCAGCACTTCTCGCCGCGTGCCGAGCCGCCGATCAGTTTATCCGCAACGGGATCGAATTCGGCTACATCCGCATGCCCGACCCCGACACTCCGGACGCGGCGCACGAAACACCCGAGATCA
>CAYTRA010000458.1:0-1936 GCA_964439675.1 uncultured Dehalococcoidaceae bacterium | reverse complement strand
TGATCTGCTGGTACCGTTCGCTCGGCCCGCAGGACAGCGCTCCGGGAGCGATCCGTCGGTTGTTCCACGTGTGGGATGGAGCGAGCAGGGTAGGACGGACGCAGGGTTCTGACCGGCACGAGGAGGCTCTCTGAGACGCCTCTGGACGATCGTCGGCGTGCGCGACGTACCCGCCAGCTTCCGGTGGTACCAGTGGCTCCTTGGGCTGCCGGAGACGGAGCCTGCCCACGACCACTTCGGGCAGATCCTCGACTCGGACGGAACGGTACTCCTCTGCCTCCACCTCTGGGGCGAGCACGACCATCCCACCCTGACGAGCCCCGATCGTGCGGAGCCCGGCAACGGACTGCTGCTGTTCTTCCGTGTCGACGATTTCGACCTGGCGCTGCAGCGAGCCCGCGCGATGGTCGATGAGTTCGCGGAAGAGCCGCACGTGAACCCGAACACCGGGACGAGAGAGTTCTCGCTTCGCGATCCGGACGGGTACTACGTTTCGATCAGTGCGCTCGCCACGGACTGACGGGCGGGGCAGTCTTGAAGCAATCCCCTCGAGGACGCATTCGATCCGCAGCATGTCGGGCGCCACGGCCTCGATCCTCCTCGCCCTCACGCTCGGATCCACGGCCTGCGGCTCCGACCCCACGTCCGTCACGGTCGAGCGGGTGGTGGGCGACTACGAGGCGACCGTTCTCCAGATCCAGGACGTCGACGTCCTGGCCGCGGGCGGACACCTGCACCTCTCCCTGGCTCGGGACAGCACGGTCAGCGGCGAGCTGTTCGTTCCGGAGTCGCTGGGAGGCCCGACGTCCGTCGACATGTCTGGCACGTTCAGGATCCAGGATGGCTTCGTGGCGTTCGGCCTGTCGCAGGCCACCTTCCTCGATCGCGTGCCCTTGATGTGGTACCCGGGCGGCATGGGCGTGTCGTGGGAGTCGGACTTCGACAGGGGTGTCGTTCGGCTCGTGCGTCGATAGGGCGGGTCCGGCGAAAGCGCCGCCACGCGCGGGCCGCCCCCCCACCCTTGCGACCACCGCCCCCGTCCGCGACATGTGAACGATCAGGCAGGCGCGTGGCCTTCAGCCGGTCGAGGCGAGGTGGCCGTGGCTTCCCGGCGCGGTCGATGCGACGAGTGGGTACGGACGGCCGATCAGCGGAGGTCAAGATGGGACAGGGCATCGACATCGTGCGGGGTCTGTACAGCGCCTTCGAAACCGGGGACGTGCCCGGGGTCTTCGGGATCTTCGACGAGGCGATCGAGTGGCACGAGGCGGAGCACTCCCCGTACGCCGACCGGAATCCGTACGTGGGACCGGACGCCGTGGCGGAAGGCGTGTTCGCACGTCTCGATTCGGACGTCGAGGGGTTCACGGTCGTTCCCGAGAACTTCATCGATGGCGGCGACACCGTGGTGGTCGAGGGTCGCTACCGGGGGACGATGAGGTCGACGAGCGCGCCGCTCGATGCGCAGTTCGCCCACGTGTGGCGGGTGCGGGACGGCAAGATCGTCGGCTTCCAGCAGTACACGGACACGACCCAGTCGGCCCGCGGGGCCGGGGCGTGACGCGACCCGCCACAACCAAGCACTGCCCATGACCGTCAAGCGGATGGACAACGTCGGCATCGTCGTCGAGGACCTCGATGCCGCGGTCGACTTCTTCCTGGATCTCGGCCTCGAGCTCGAGGGGCGCGCCCCCATCGAAGGGGACTGGGCGAGCGGGGTGACCGGACTTCCCGACATGCGCGTCGAGGTCGCGATGATGCGCACGCCGGACGGTCACGGCCGCGTCGAGCTGTCGCGCTTCGTCTCGCCGCCCCCGGTCGCGGACCACCGCACAGCGCCGGTGAACGCGCTCGGATACCTCCGCGTCATGTTCACCGTGGAGGACATCGACGCCACGCTCGCCCGGCTCCGCGCGCGCGGCGCGGAGATCGTCGA
>CAYTRA010000457.1:0-1955 GCA_964439675.1 uncultured Dehalococcoidaceae bacterium | reverse complement strand
GTGCAGTCGATGAAGGCCGGCCTCATGGAGGTCGCGCAGGTGATGGTGGTCAACAAGGCCGACCTGGCAGGCGCCGACACGGCCGTGACGCAGTTGCGCGCGCTTCTCGCGATCGCCGACCTCGGCGCGTGGCGGCCCCCCATCCTCAAGGCCGTGGCCCGCACCGGCGAGGGTGTCCCGGAACTGGTGAACGCCGTCGACAAGCACCAGGAGTTCATCCGCGGCTCCGAGCACGCGGAGGAAGAGCGCCGCAAGCACGCCCAGCGCCAACTGGTCGCGATTGCCCGCGCGATCCTCCACCGGGAGGCCCTCGTGGCCGCCACGCAGTCGGGCGCCCTCGCAGCGCTCGTGGAGCAGGTGGCGTCCCGCGACCGCGACCCGCGGAGCGCGGCGGAGGAACTGCTGGAGGCCGTGCGCGGCGAGTGGGCGAGCCCGTAGACGGCACGCACCGCAGCGGCAACGCAGAGGCCTGCTGATGCTCCGAGCCCTCCTCATCACCGCCCCCGCGTCCGACGCGCACGTCGCCGCGCTCGCGGAGCACCTGGGCCACGTACCGCTCTCTGCCGTGCTCGCGACGTCCAGTGCCCTCGCCAGTGCGTCCGCGATCGCATCTCCGCATGCGCTGCAGGCGCAGGTGGACGCGCGGTTGGAGGACGGGCAGGGGGCCATCGACGTCGTCGAGGGCATGGCGCGAGTCTCGGAAGGGGCGATCGCCCTCGTGGTGCCGGAGGCGGTGGCGCGGGCAGTGGTGGTGCACGCGCTGGAGGCGCCGGTGGCGGCCGATCGGCTCGCCTTCGATCCGGGCGGGTACGCGGAGATCGAGGTGCGCCTGGACTCGCCGTGGACGGTCAATCGCCTCAATGATCGCTGCTACGAGGACCCTGACTCGCCGCTGGGGATTGTGCGGACATAAGCCGACCGCTAGTGTGCCCACAGGCGGGATGGCTCCAGACGGGAGCCGTTGAAGGGCGATCCCCAGTCGTGTCCTTCCGCCTGCCCACCTTTGGCCCCACGCAGATGGTGCTGACACTGGCGTTGCTGCTGGTGGGCCTGTTTGGGTACGCCTTCCTCCAGACCGCGGCGCAGTCCTACCGTCTCCGCGAGGCGGAGCGCGACCTGCTGCTGGAAGTCCAGGATCTGCGCGAACAGCGCGCGGAACTCGAAGGCCTGGCCGACTACCTGGAGTCCGACGAGTACATCGAGGCGTTCGCGCGCCAGCAGTTCGGCCTGGTCAGGCCGGGCGAGACGCTGGTGGAGGTGGACGCGCCCCAAGGGGCGGCGGACGAGCGCGTCCCCGGCGAGCGGTGGTGGGAAGCACTCTTCGACACCGCCTCCGTAGGTGGCGTCGCCACGGGAACTGCGGAAGCACCCCCTGGCGGAGGCGAGGGCGACGAGGACGGCGGCGACGCCTCCCTCGAGGAACCGCGCGCGCCGTAGCCGCCTCCGGCCCCTCAGCCCTCACGTGGCCGTTACGCTGGCCCCGTGGACGACTCGCCCAGCCCCTCCGTTGCTGCCCCCGCGCACCTGCCTCGTAACCGGCGGACCGGAGCGTTCGAGCGCCGCGTGGCGCAGGGGCTGGTACCGCACCTGCCCCCCAACCCCGGTGACGCGCGCGTCGTCATCGCGTGCTCGGGAGGGCCGGACTCGCTGGCGACTCTCGTCGCTGTAGCGCGCGCCCTCGGCCCCGAGCGTGTCACCGCGGCCCACTTCGATCACCGCATTCGGCCGCGTGACGAGGTTGCCGCCGAGCGAGCGGTCGTCGAGGATGTCGCGGCGCGCCTCGGCGTTGCGGTCGCCCGCGGGCAGGCCTCTCGCGCACTGGCCAACGGCGCCGAGGACGCTGCTAGGGTGGCGCGCTATCGATGGCTTGCGCGCGCCTGCCAGGACGCGGGGGCGCAGGTCTGCGTCACCGGGCACACCCTGGACGACCAGGCGGAGACGGTGCTGCTGCGGCT
>CAYTRA010000456.1:0-1961 GCA_964439675.1 uncultured Dehalococcoidaceae bacterium | reverse complement strand
CCTGCCCCTTCGTTCGCGCGCTGATCCGCGCTGGCGCTTCTGAGTGTGTCATGGGGCCGTGGGGTTCAGATCTTCGACCGGGCGGATCTCCGCGACGGCTTCCGCGTTCCAAACGCAACCAGAGGCGCAATCCCACGAGTAGTACCAGTGGGCGCGCGGGTCGAGGCGAAGACTCCATTGGTACGGGGCGATGATGATCCCCGCGTGCTTCTCCGCGACGCGCGGCCACTGGATTCCGCGCCCGAACATCTGCGTACGGCCCGCCATCGGCCCCATGTATGGGTCACAGCCGTATTCGCGGGTGAAGGCGAGTAGAGCGCCCGCCGTTTCGATGCGGAACACGTTGGCGTCTGGCGCCAGCACGATCTCGTAACAGAGCTGCGAGGCGGGGTCGCCGAACGACTCGGCTTCGCACCACTGCCGCCAGTCGTCGTCGCCTTCGACGGACAGCCAGAGCCCGGCGGGCTTGTCATACCGGCCGCTCGGCTCGCCCTGAGCTACCGACCTGACGGCGGTCAGCGGCTCGGCCGAATAGTGGAGAAGGCGGCTCACTTGATCTCCTCGAAGTCCACCGATTCCGAGTAGTAGCCGTTCGATTCACCGTACCACCGGAGCGTCACGTATCCCTTCACGGTCGCCAGCTTGTAGAAGGTCCAAGTGAAGCTGTCGCGGTACGAATCATCGGCGTGCGGGTCCACGAACTCCGGATCGTCGTCGCTCACTTCCTCCGCCATCGTCAACGCAGAGCCGATTAGGTCCGCGACGTTCCCGGCTACGTCCTCCACTGATACCGATTCGCAGCAGTCCTGCCGGTGGTGCATCAGGAAGCTGCGGCCCTCGGCGGTCGCGAACACGATCCGATCCGACCCCGGCTCCGCGCCCGTCACTTCGGTCAACGTCATCCCCTTCAACGTCTCGAATGGCACATCATCGTTCCATCCCATCGCTCGTCTCTCCCCCTAGTAGGTGGTCAGTGGTGGTCAGGCGCGGTCATCCCAGTAGGCCAGCGGGTCGCACCATTCAGGGCGGTGCTCGTCCAGCCACGACGAGGCATCGGCGCTCGCCGCGACGCTCCAGTTGTAGTCGTCGCCCTTGCTCTGCGGCGGGCCGCGCCAGATGATCTCGTCGCCATCCATGACGACTCCCTCCATCGGCGTCCCGTCTCCGTACTCATGGCCCTCCCACCCGCCTACGGGTTGGTACGTCGCGCGGTACCGGCACTTCAGAGCCATGTGCGCGGAGCGATCATAGAATGCGGCCTTGTAGAAGATCGCCGCCCGCTCTCGGCCTTTTTCGTCGCACAGCTTGCTCCACATGGAATGGCTGGTTGGGACGACCGCCCACCCTTCGGGGAGATCCACCGGCACAAACACTTCGTCGGCTTCGGTATCGTGGAAGCGAATCCCCATCGCCTCGAACTGCTCGCGGGTCCCACTCAGAATTGTCACCGGCAGCATGGACGCGCGGGACAGCTTGGACTGGCCTCGCTTCTCCTGATTCTCGATTGCCGCGCTCCCCATCAACATGCTCTCCAGCGCGACCAGTTCGACCGGTTCCGTCAGATGTCGTTTGCCCATCTCCTCACTCTCCTGTGGTAGCCGTGTCGAGTATCGCGAGGATCGCTGCCCACTTCTCGGACGACAGCGCGGCGGGGACGGCCTGAGCCAGGCGGTATCGGACTTCCGCGCACCGCCGGGATTGCTCGGCCAGTTCCCTGCGTTCGGGCGTCGCTTCCTCGATCCGCGCCGTTCGGTATCCGCTGCTGCCGACCTGATACCCATCGGTGCGACGGTACCGCGACTTGCCCACCACGATCTGCGTCGCCGTCAGTCGGTCCACGCGCCGAACCTCTCCCGCGCGGTCCCACCCGCCTCGCACAATCACCTCGTCACCCGCCTCCAAGTGTTCCAGCCAGCCGTTCGCCATCAGCTCACTCTCCTTCCCCGGTAGCCGCAGCAATC
>CAYTRA010000455.1:0-1996 GCA_964439675.1 uncultured Dehalococcoidaceae bacterium | reverse complement strand
CCCGAACGGAGACCTCCGATGACTGACACCACGCCCGCTGAGGGCACCGAGGGGCTGAGTACAGCCGAGGCGCTGGACGCGCTGCCCATCGGGGCTGTGGTCACGGACCGCCACGGCGACGCGATCACGCACGACAGCCCCGGCGTCTGGACGCAGAGCGAGACGGCCAGTATGGGCACGACTCGCCTCCTCCGCTACGGGCCGTTCCGCGTGATCTACCGCCCGTCCACCGACCGCCCCACCCCGCCTGTGCCCGCCGCCGAGGACGACGCTGTGGAGGTCCGGACCGCTGACGGCGGGGTGCTGACCGCCACGGACACCCTTCGAGACGAGCGCGATTTCTGGCGGGACGCGGGGTACGCCCGCATGGATGAGCGCGACGAGGCCCGGCAGCAGGTGGCCGAGCTGCGAGCGGATCTGGCCGAAGCGCGGGGCGGCATGGACCGGTGGCGCGGGATCGCCAACGACCTCGCCGCCGAGCGTGACCGGCTGCGGGCGGGGATCGAGGCGCTGGCGTCGGAGGGTGAGGCGTGGGGCAAGGGTGCGGCCGTCGAGTTGTCCAAGCGCCTCCGCGCCCTCCTTGCCGACACCGGGCAGCCGGGTGAGGGCTACTGCACTTGCCACCCCGACCGCCTAGGACGGACGCCCGACTGCGGCGTCCGCGAACACCGCCCCGCCCCGGTGGTCCCCGACAGCGCGGGGGTGCGGGATGAGGACTGGTGGGCGATCCGCGCGATGGCTGTGGACCTCGCGGTGGACGTGGAAGCCATCGACGCCGTGTGGGCCGAGGTGTCCGTCCACGAGCAGGAGAGGTACCGGGCGCTCGGCCAACTCGCGCAAGGTGTCCTCGCCGTCGTGGGCCAGGGCGTGACGGTGGAGCACCAGCACACCTGGCGCTGGCACCAGAACGTCACGACGCGGGGCGACCGGATGTCGCCCATAGAGGTCTGCGCCGATCCCGACTGTGACGCTGCGCGCCCCGCCCCGTCCACCACCACCGAAGGAGCCTGAGATGAGCGAGCCGCAGCAGTACCGCAAGCGCCCCGTCGTGATCGAGGCCGTCGAGTTCGACGGCTCGCTCGACCGGGGCATCGAAGCCTGGCTCGGCGACCAGTTCGAGACCTGGTTGCCGCTCGGCCAGGGCTTCTGGAAGGTTGAGATCCGCACCCTCGAAGGCAACGTCACGGCCAGTCCGCTCGACTGGATCATCCGTGGCGTGCAGGGCGAGTTCTACCCGTGCAAGCCGGGCATCTTCGCCGCGACCTACGAGCCCGCCGACGCCCCTGTCGCGGCGGGTGGCGGTGTCACGCGGGAGCGACTGGCTGAGGCGCTCCGTGCTGCCGGGATCGCCTGGCACCGGGAGCACGACCCCGACTGGCGGGACAAGCCCTGGCACGACGGCGTACTGGTCGACCTCGATGAGGACGACCAGGCGACCGCCCTCGCAGACGCCGTACTGACCGTGGTGGACGGGCCGACCGGGCGGGAGGGGGTGGGGGCTGATGAGTGAGAGCACACCTCGCGAGGTCATGGCCCAGGCGGACCAGCACCATCAGCTCGCCAGATCGGCCGACGCGGCGATGGTCAAGATTCGGCTCGGTGAGCGCCCGGTCACGAGTGGTCGCCGCACATGGTTCCGCCCGAGCCGCGAGGGCGGCTTGGTCACCACCGAGTTCGACGCTGCGGAGACAAGAGCGCTCTACGAGGCGCTGGCCGACGTGCGCAACCGACACCAGCGGGAGGCCAAGCGCCTGGACGAACTGCTCACCGTCCGCGCCGAACCACAGGAGGCCCCCGATGACCGCCGCTGACGTGAACGTGACCGAGCTGGTGGCGCGAGTGGTCCTGGCGACCGAGTGGGAGGACCCGCGCGGCATCCACCCACCGATGCGCCACGAGGCCCAGAGCCACTACGCCTACTGGTGCCCGCTGTGCCGCCCCGACCTGGACGACAACGCCGAGCGGATCGCACGTGTGGCCCTCGCCGCCCTCCGCT
>CAYTRA010000454.1:0-2008 GCA_964439675.1 uncultured Dehalococcoidaceae bacterium | reverse complement strand
TGCGCCGCCCAGAACCTCCTCCTCGCCGCCACCGCCGAGGGCCTGGCTACCAAGTGGAGCACCGGCGAGATGGCCACGCTCCCCGCCGCCCGCGAGTACCTCGGTCTCGGTGAGCACGACCGTATCGTCGCCTACGTCTACCTCGGCTATCCCGCTGACGGCGCCGCGGGATCGCCTCCGACGCGCAAGCCCCCGGAGGTCGACTGGCGCGGCTTCGAGTAGCGCCCGGTACGCGTCCCCCGGCAGCCGCGACGTAGACCGGAGGGGGCGGCGAGCCTAGTATTCGCGCGATTCAGAGGGGTCTGCATCCGTTTCGGAGGGCTCGTGAATACTCGGGTGAAGTGGCTGGCGCCGCTGCTGGCGGGCGCGGTGATGTTGGGTGCGGTGGCGTGCTCGGACAGCGGCGAGGGGGAGTACTCGCTGGTGTCGGGCGGCAACCTGACGGTGTGCACGGACGCTCCGTACGAGCCGTTCGAGTTCCAGGACGATGCGGGCAACTGGACCGGCTTCGACATGGACATCCTGAGCGAGGTGGCGTCCGGCCTCGACCTCACGCTGGACGTGAAGGTGGTGCCGTTCGACGGTATCTGGCTGCTGCCGGCCGCGGGTGAGTGCGACCTGGTCGGCTCGGCGATGACGATCACGCCGGAGCGGTCGGCCTCGGCGCTGTTCAGCGACCCGTACTTCGATGCGGACCAGTCGCTGCTGGTGCGCGCGGACCAGGCGGACGAGTTCCCGACGCTGGAGTCGCTGGAGGGGCGCAACATCGCGGTGCAGACCGGCACGACCGGTGAGATGCACGCGCAGGAGAACCGCCCGGAAGGCGCGACGCTGATCTCGTTCGACGAGCCGGCGGCGATGTTCCTGGCGCTGGAGTCGCAGGACGTGGACGCGATCCTGCAGGACCTGCCGGTCAACGGCTTCCGCTCCACGCAGGACGACGCCTTTAAGGTCACGGAGACCTTCCCCACGGGCGAGCAGTACGGCTTCGCGGTGGACCCGGCCAACGAGGCGCTCATCGAGGCGGTCAACGAGCAGTTGTCCGAGATGCGCGAGGACGGCCGCTACGACGACATCTTCGCGAAGTGGTTCGGCGAGTAACGGCCTTGACCGCTCGCGGCGAGGGGTGACGTGACCGCCTCGCGCACTGACTTGCGACAGGAACCGCCGCCCGGTGGGCGGCGGTTCCGCGTCAGCCGCGCGCAGGCGACGCAGTGGGCGCTGTACGCGCTGTCGATCGCCATCGCTGTGGCGGTGGGGTTCCTGGTGGACTGGGAGCGCGTGCAGGACCGGATGTTCCGGTGGGACCTGGTGCAGGCGCAGTTCCCGGACATCATCACGCAGGCCGCGCGCAACACCCTGATCTTCACGGCCTTCGGGTTTACGGGCGGCATGGCGCTCGGGCTGCTCGTGGCGCTGATGCGCCTGTCCTCGGTGGCGCCGTATCGATGGGCGGCCACGGTCTACGTGGACGTCCTCCGAGGGCTGCCGGCACTGCTGGTGCTGATCTTCATTGCCTTCGGACTGCCGATTGCCCTCGGGGTGCGTATCCCGGGGACGTACGGGCGCGGGAGCGTGGCGCTCGCGATCGTCTCGTCGGCGTACATCGCCGAGGTGATCCGGGCGGGCATCGAGGCGGTGCCGCGCGGGCAGATGGAGGCCGCGCGCTCGCTGGGCATGTCGCGCGGGCAGGCGATGCGCCGCATCGTGCTGCCGCAGGCATTCCGGCTGATCATCCCGCCGATGACCAACGAACTCGTCCTGCTCTTGAAGGACACGGCGCTGATCTCGGTCATCGGCGTGACGGAGGCGACGAAGGAACTGACGCGCTTCGGGCGTGACGGGGTGAACTCGAACGCGAACGCGACGCCGCTGGTGGTGGCCGGCCTGGTCTACCTAGCGCTCACGATCCCGATGACGCGCCTGGCCGCCTACCTCGAACGCCGCGCGAGGGTGTCGAGGTGACCTCGAACGATCGGGCGGGCGAGGGCGTGGCCGTGCCGGCGAT
>CAYTRA010000453.1:0-2009 GCA_964439675.1 uncultured Dehalococcoidaceae bacterium | reverse complement strand
TTGTTGATGATGGTGCCGCCCACGGTCATCAGGTCCGGGAACGCGATCACGATGGCGACGGAGGACATCTTCGCCAGGTTCTGACACTGCGTCGCCAGCGGCGGCAGCATCGTCCGCAACGCCTGTGGCAGCACGATCAGCGTCAGTTGCTGCCACCCCGACAGGCCGAGGGCCGCCGCAGCCTCGCGCTCCCCGCGCGGCACGGCTTCGATGGCCCCTCGCACGATCTCCGCGACGAAGGCGGCGTTGAACAGCGACAGCGCGAGCAGCAGGCCGACGAACTCCGGCGAGAGCCGCAGCCCGCCGGAGTAGGCAAACCGGCCCACCTCCGGCACGTCCGGCGCCAGCGGCGTCCCCGTCGCCACGAACGCCACGAGGACCGCGACCGCGAGCACCGAGAGCGACACACGCCACGGGTAGGAGGGCTGCCCCGTCCGCACCTCGTGGCGGCGGAGCGCATGCCAGACGCCCCACGACGCCGCGAGGGCGACCACGACCGCGAGGGCGAACGTGCCCGCGCCCTCCTCCGGCTGGAGCCACGGCAATGCGATCGACCGGTTGGAAAAGTACGCCAGGCCGAAGAGGTCCACGCTCTCCTGGATGCGCGGCAGCCGCAGCACCACCGCCGTGTAGCAGAACACCACGAACACCAGCAGCGGCGTGTTGCGGATCGCCTCCACGTAGAGGAACGCCAGCCTCGAGGCCAGCCAGTTCGTGGACAGCCGCGCGACACCCAGCAACAGCCCCAGTCCGAGCGCCAGCCCGATGCCGAAGATGGCGATCCGCAGGGTGTTCATCACGCCGGCGAAGTAGGCCTCCCACCGGGTGCTGCCGCCGTCCGTCTGCGTGAGGAACTGGTCGCCGATGCCGAAGCCGGCGCGCTCCTGCATGAAGTCGAAGTTGAGGCCGCTCGCCTCCCGCGCGCGCATGCCGATGTAGAGCAGGAGCGCCGCAACGAGCGCCAGCGTGAGCGCTTCCAGCGCCGCGCGGCGCACGCGTGCGTCACGCGTCCACGCGCGCCCTCGCGCGAGGGCCGCCACGAGCGGCGAGGGGGAGGCGGGGAGCGCGGTCATGCGGCTACCGGTAGGGCGGGGCGTACATCAGCCCGCCCTGCGTCCAGAGAGCGTTGGGGGAACCCTCGCGGGGGATGCCGAGGGGGGTGATGTTGCGGTCGTAGACCTCGCCGTAGTTGCCGACCTGCTCGATGACGTCCTGCATGAAGTCCGGCGCCAGCCCCAGCCCCGCATCGAACTCCGAACCGTCGATGGGCGCCCCGAGCAGCCGGGCGACCTCCGGCGACGGTGGCGCGGCGGCGATCTCGCGGACGTTCTCGCTGGTCACGCCGAGTTCCTCGGCGGCGATCATGCCGAGGACCACCCAGTTCACCAGGTCCGACCACTGCTCGTCCCCGTCCAGGGTGGCCGGGGCGAGCGGCTCCTTCGACAGCGTGTCGGCGAGGATCACCAGCGAGTCCGGCCCGCCCGCGCGCTCGGGGTACGCCTCGCGGCGGGAAGCCAGTTGGGAGCGGTCGGCCGTCCACGCGTCGCAGCGTCCCGCGACGAAGGCCTCCTGCAGCGTCTCGTTGCGGTCGAAGTTCAGCGGCTGGTAGCGCACGGTGGTGCCCCCGAACGTGTCCTCCTGGTTCAACTGCGTCGTCGTCCCGGACAGCGAGCACACCACCGCACCGTTGAGGTCGTCCAGCGAGTCGATGTTGTCCTCCACGCGCACCATCACGCCCTGGCCGTCGTAGAAGGTGGGCACCGCGAACGCGAGGCCCAGCGAGGTGTCTCGCGTGAGCGACAACGTCGTGTTGCGGATCAGCACGTCGATCTCTCGTGCGCGCAGGGCCTCGAAGCGGCTGGACGCGGAGAGCGCCACGAACTGCACGGCGTCCCGGTCGCCGAAGATGGCCGCCGCCAGCGCGTGTCCGAAGTCCACGTCGAACCCGCCGAACGCGCCATCCGGGCGGATGTAGCCGAAGCCCGGCAACTGGTCGTTCACCCCGACGC
>CAYTRA010000452.1:0-2014 GCA_964439675.1 uncultured Dehalococcoidaceae bacterium | reverse complement strand
AGCAGAGCCAGGAAGAGTCCCGGCGCGCCCTCGAGGAGGCGCGTGCCGAGGGCCGCGAGCTGATCGCCCGCGCACAGGAGACCTCCGCCCGACTCCGCGAGGAGTTGGAGGCGCAGGCCCGGCGCGACGCCGAGCAGATCGTGGCGCGCACGCGGGCGGAGATGGAGCTGGAGAGCCAGCGCGCCATCCAGGCCCTGCGTGCGGAGTTCGCGGACCTGGCCATCCGTGCGGCTGAGCGAGTGGTGGGGCAGTCCCTGGACCGCGCCGCCCACCAGCGCCTGATCGACGAGGTCCTGGTGAACTCGTCCTTCAACCGGGACGGGAACAACTAAGTGGCAGCCACGCGGGACATCGCAGGGCGCCGGTACGCGCTGGCGGTCATGGACATCGCCCGTGCGGACGGCGACGTGGACGGCTGGCTGGAGGCGGTGGACGCGTTGGCCGCGCTCACCTCGCAGCCACAGTTCGTGGACGCCCTGCAGGCGGATGGCATGACGGACGAGAAGTTCGCCACCATCGTCCGGCGGGTGCTGCCCAACGCCACGCAGAAGCAACTCAACCTCTTCCGCCTCTTGCGGCGGAAGTCGCGGCTCTCCCTGGGCCCGTCTATCGCCTCGTACTTGCACGAGGTGGTGGACGAGGAGCGTGGCGTGCTGCGGGCGGTGGTCACCACCGCCGTGGAACTGGACGACGACCGCCGCCGGCAGGTCACGGAACGCATCAATTCCGCGACCGGCCGCCAGGTGGAACTTGAGACCCGCGTCGATCCGGAGATCATGGGTGGCATGGTCGTCCGCATTGGCGACCAGATGGTGGACGGGTCCACCCGGGCGCGCCTGCAGAAGCTGCGGGCCAGCCTGGAGCGGGCCGCCGTCTAGCCTGCGGGGCTAGCCGGCTCGCGGCAGAACCAACGAGACGCCGCCCGCACCCTCCGAGGGCGGGCGACGGGAACGAGGGTGACCGATGGCTGTACGAGCAGAAGAGATCGCCTCGATCCTTCGCGAGCAGATCGAGAACTTCGACGCGACGGCGACGTCCGCGAACGTGGGCACGGTGATCGAGACCGGTGACGGTATCGCCCGCATCCACGGCCTCGGCCAGTGCCTGACGTCCGAACTCATCGAGTTCAACGTCACGGACGAGCAGGGCCGCCCGGTCCGCGGACTCGCGCTGAACCTCGAAGAAGAGACGGTCGGCGCGATCATCATGGGCAACCCCACCCTCATCAAGGAGGGCGCGGAGGTCCGCACCACCGGCCAGGTTGCCTCCGTCCCCGTGGGCGAGGCGCTGCTCGGCCGCGTCGTGAACGCCCTCGGCGACCCCATCGACGGCAAGGGCCCCATCAACGCGGCGGACACCTACCCCATGGAGAAGATCGCTCCGGGTGTGGTGGACCGCGTGGAGGTCAACCAGCCGCTCCAGACCGGCATCAAGGCCATCGACGCCATGATCCCGCTGGGCCGCGGTCAGCGTGAGTTGATCATCGGCGACCGCTCCATTGGCAAGACCGCCATCGGCGTGGACGCCATCATCAACCAGCGCAACAGCGACGTGGTCTGCATCTACGTCGCCGTGGGCCAGAAGGAAGCCAAGGTCGCCCAGACCGTGGGCGTCCTGGAGCAGTTCGGCGCCATGGACCACACCATCGTGGTCTCGGCGTCCGCCTCGGAATCCGCGGCGCTCCAGTACCTGGCCCCGTACGCCGGCGCTGCCATGTCGGAGTACTTCATGGCCAACGGCCGTGACGTGCTCATCATCTACGACGACCTGACGAAGCACGCGTGGGCCTACCGCGAGGTGTCCCTGCTGCTCCGCCGCCCGCCGGGCCGCGAGGCCTACCCGGGCGACGTCTTCTACCTGCACTCCCGCCTGCTGGAGCGCGCCGCGCGCGTGACGCCGGAGCTCGGTGGCGGCTCGGTGACGGCGCTGCCGGTCATTGAGACGCAGGCCGGTGACGTTTCGGCGTACATCCCGACGAACGTCATCTCCATCACGGACGGCCAGATCTTCCTGG
>CAYTRA010000451.1:0-2041 GCA_964439675.1 uncultured Dehalococcoidaceae bacterium | reverse complement strand
CGCCGGGACACCGGGCCTTCGTGGACTACCTCTACGAGAAGTACAACGTGCCGCGCGACAACCTCCCCGGCTCCCGCTCGCGGTTCGTCCGTTCAGACGAGATCGCGCAGCGGCAGGCGGAGGTGGTCCTCGACTCGGACGTGAACCTGTTCGCCATGGGCATCGGCAGCCCGGAGAAGTACATCACCGCCGCCAAGGAGCGCGGCAAGCGAGTCCTCTCGCTGGTGGGATCGCCGAAGCATGCACTACGCGCCCTGGACGCGGGTGCGGAGATCCTGGTCGCCCAGGGCAATGACTCCGCCGCGCACACCGGCCCCATCGGGACGTTCTCGCTGGTGCCCCAGGTCGTGGAGATCGCGGGGGACGTGCCCGTCCTCGCCGCCGGCGGCGTCGCGACGGGGCGGCACATCGCAGCCGCGTTCGCCCTCGGCGCCGTCGGGGTGTGGACCGGGACGGCCTGGCTCACCACGCGCGAGTGCCACACCTCGCCTGTGCTGATGAAGAAGCTGCTGGCCGCGGGCTCCGAGGACACCGTGGTGACGCGCGCCCGCAGCGGCAAGACCAACCGCCAACTCCGCACGGCCTACACGGAGGAGTGGGACGCAGAGGGCGCCCCCGTCCCGTTGAAGATGCCGTACCACGACATCCTGGTGGGCGACCTCCTCGGCGCCATCGAGCGGCACGAGATCGAACCGCTGATCGGCACGGGTACGGGCCAGGGCATCGCCTGGTTCAACGAGGAGTCCACCGTCGCCGAGGTCATGGACCGGTTCATCACCGGCGCCGCGGATGCCCTCGACGGCGTGCGCAGCCGCATCGGCGCGCAGGCGTGACCGACGCCGCCACGGACGACGACCGCCGTCGCGAGGCAGTCGCCGCCGCCGTCGCGGCCATCGAGGCGCACTACGAGACGCTCGAGGTGGGCACGAAGGTGGTCAAGACGCAGACCTACGACGCCGACGACATCGCGGAGTACGTCGAGCGGGTCGGCATCGACTACCCGGGGCAGCACGTCGGGGAGGACGGCAACCTCCTGGTGCCACCAGGCATGGTGTTCTTCCGCCCGGCGCAGGCCTTCGGCGTCCACGAGGGCCCGGCCATGGCGCAGGGCGGCTTCTTCACCGCGGCGAAGCGCTCCTACCGCAGCGCCGTCCGGGTCGGCGAGCCCCTTCAGGTGGAGGGCACACTCGCCGAGAAGTTCGAGCGCGGGGGCTACTACTACATCGTCGCCGAGTGGCGGGCCGTCGGTGCGGACGGACGCGAGGTCGGCGCCGGCCGCGAGGAGCACACGCTCGGCAGCGCTCGGAAGCCCCGACCGTGATCGAGGTGGGGCAGGTCCTGGCGGGTGAACCCGTGGTCGGGAAGACCTCGAAGCAGGGTGCGCCCGTGCAGGATGCGGCGGTGGCTCGCGCCTCCGGCCTTCGCGCGCCCGTCGTCCCGAACCTCCTGCACTTCGCGCAACTGACGGAACTGCTGCTCCACCACTTCGGCGACGCCTGGCGGACCAACGGCGAGATCGACGTCCGGTACGTCTCCTTCCTCTACGCCGGAGACACCCTGCGCCCCTCCGCGCGCGTGACTGCCGTGGAGCCGTCGCAGGGCGGCATTCGCGTGCGCCTCGATGTGTCGTGCGAGAACCAGGCCGGGGTCGTCCTGGCCACGGGGACGGCGGAGTGCCTGCTGGCGGCGGGCTCGTAGCGACGGAAAGGCGCGCGGAAGGCCGATGGACTTCACGCTGACACCGGAGGAGCAGGCGTTCCGCGAGGAACTGCGCGCCTTCTTCCGCGAGAACCCCCCGCCCCGGGACGCCGAGGAGTCCGCGGACTATCGCCGGCTCCTCGCGGGCCACGGCTGGCAGATCCAGCACTGGCCGGTGGAGTACGGCGGCAAGGGCGCCAGCCACTTCCAGCAGGTGGTGCTGAAGGAAGAAGCCTTCCACCACGGCGTGCCCATGGGCGGCGGCGGGCCCAACCTCATCGGCCCGACCCTGATCGTGCACGGCACGGAGGAGCAGCGTGCGGAGCATCTGCCGCGGATCGCG
>CAYTRA010000450.1:0-2061 GCA_964439675.1 uncultured Dehalococcoidaceae bacterium | reverse complement strand
GCGGGCGAGCTCCGCGACCGCGGCGGCGGGCGAGGTGGTAGCGCGCCCGGACAGCAACCCCGCCGGAGCGAGGTCGAACGAGCGTCCGATCGCGGACGCGCCGGCCGAAGCCGCGGGCAAGCCATCGACGCCGCCCTCGATACCGGGGGTGGCGTCAGTGCGGGCGACCAAGGGGCGGAAGGAGCGCAGAGAGCGCGCGGCGACCGGGAAGCGGCGGCGGCGGAAGCGCATGAACGGACGGACCGCCTCGCCCAGGGTGCCGCCGCTGGCGTCGCCGAACTGGGGTGACTGGAGCGCGCGCTGGAGCGGGCCAGTCCTCGGTAGGGGCGTGTAGACGCCGGCAGTGGCGGGGCCTCCGGGTGTGGGGTTCTGGACACGAGAAAGCCGCCCCACCGTGCGCAGCGCGCGCGGGAGCGGCGGGTAGGTCACGGCGCCCTGGTCAGACCCCGACCCGGAATCCATGGTGAGCGATTTCCAGTTCCTCCGTCGCCACCTCGCTGGAGGAGGCGGCGAACTTTGGTCCGGTCCACTTCACGGGGAAGGCGTCATAGAACACCCACACCCGCAGCGGCTCGCCCTGCCCGTCCACCATGGCCAGCGCCGCCATGGTGCGTTCCAGGGAGCCGCCATTGCCCTCGAAGCCCTCGCCGGAGGACTTGCGGAACCAGTCGAACAGGTTGTTGTCGGTGGTGATGCCGCGCTTCAGCACCAGGTTGGGCCACTTGATGCGGCCGGGCAGTTTGTGGACGTACTCGTTCTGGCCGCCCTCTTCGATGGTGTGGCCGGCGCCCTGTTCGAGCTCCACCTGCAGGCCGGAGACCTCCGTGAAGGCGCCAATGCGGACGCCGTCCACCTCGAAGATGAACTGACCGGTAAAGGGAGGGTGGCTAGGCAAGTTGCTTCACCCCCTCCCATGCCCGTCGATTCAGGTCCGCGACCTTGGCGACCAGCATGAGCCGGTCGTCGTGCTCAAGGTCCACCAACCGGTCGATGTCCCAGTGCAGGTGGTAGGCGAGGTACGCGACCTCGTCCCAGGTGTCCGCCTGCGGGTAGGTCATCAGGCTCCGGCGGCCGCCATTCCCAAAGGGACCGGCACCGCCCCCGCCTCCTGCTCCTGCATGACCGCCGCCTGCTCCGAGGCGCCCCCGAAGTTGATGCGGGTGTAGAAGTCCTGCAGGTACGCCAGGTCGCTGGAGAACAGCCCCTCGATGGTCTTGGGAGTGATCTGCGGCAGCGTACCCAGCTTCACGATCGTGCGGGAGAGGACGATGACCGTGAGGTAGGCCTCGTTCTCCTTGACCCGCGCGTCGCGCAGGGGCTCGATCTCGTCGCGCGCCGTGGCGAGGCGCATGACGCCTTCGCGGTGGAGCGTGCCGTGGTCGTCCACGAAGCCGCGCGGCAGCGTGAACGGGAACTCCGTCTGCAGGCTCATGCGCGGACCAGCCCTTCATGCGTGATGGTCAGCTCTTCGACGACGATCTCGTCCGAGCCGGCGTTCAAGTCGGAGCCCTTCCAGTGGCTCGGCCAGCCGTTCTCGAAGTTCCAGCGGGCCACCTCGGTCCCCATCGAGTCGTAGATGACGATGGAGCCGTTGCGGCGCGCGCCGTCGATGTCGCCGTTGAGGACGACCTGGCGCCAGTCCCAGAGCGCCTTGGAGTCGTCCAGGCGGCGCTTCAGGACAATGTCCGCCCACTTGGGCGAGCCGGGCACCTTGCGGATGAGGAGCTTGCCGTTGGCGGTGGACTCCTTGTATTCGATGACGTTCGTCTCGGAGTCGATGCCGGTGGCCTCCTTGAACTGGGCCACGGTGACGCCATCGACCTCGACGAAGAAGGCGGACGTAGTGAGCAGGTCTGGCATGTTCGATTACCCCTTTGCGGTCTTCCCCGGAGATGCAGGCGCCCGTAGGCACCCGCCCTCAGCGCCTACTCGACGCCCGGTCCGGCCCACTGGCCGATGCGGATGACGACGAACTCGGCCGGCTTCACGGCCGCCACGCCGATCTCGATGGTGACGCGACCCTCGTCCACGGACTCCCGCGGGTTCGTCTCCTCGTCGCAC
>CAYTRA010000449.1:0-2062 GCA_964439675.1 uncultured Dehalococcoidaceae bacterium | reverse complement strand
GCGGGCTGACCTTCGGGTTGCGCTCCATCAGCGCCCGCACCACCTGCGCGCCGACCTCGTCCAGGCGGGTTGCCGTGAACGCGCCACGCGCCCCCCGCGTGAACGCCGAGCGAGCAGCGTCAACTACCACCACGTTCTGCAGTTCCATGTTGCCCCCTTCAGGTCCGTCGCTTCCGCCGGGCGCCCGGTTGCTCCGCGCGTCCACTCCGAGGGATCGAGGTGGGGGCGGGGAGCCTCATGGGCTGGACGGCACGGACCTGTGGCCACCGTTCCGCCCGGTCATGAGTCGCGGCGTAGTCTACTCCCTGGGACAACGATTCCAAGTGTCGTAAGTTCAGGAAGTCAGAAATTCCGGCCGAGGCACGCTGAGGGCGGAAACATCCCATCGAGGACCGCCAGCGCCTACTCGCCCCGCACCAGCCGCTCGAACGTGACGTTGTTCAGCGCTCCCGGGCGCACCGCCCGCACCGTCTCCACCGCCTCGTCCGAGGGCGTCCCGAGCGCGGTGAGCAGCAGCGCGGAGACCAGGCCGCTGCGGTTCAGGCCCTGCTTGCACATCACGTACACGCGCGCCGGCGCCTCGGGACCGCGCATCGCCTCCACGAGTTCGTCGACGAGCGCGTGGATGCGCTCCAGGTTGCCGGGCACCGCCTCGATGTCCGCGAACACGCGCGGGATGTGTCGTGCGGCGTCCTGCGCCAGGTCCGGCGGGAGTTCGCCGGCGCAGTCGACCACCCACGCGCCGCGCATCGAGGTGACTGGCTCCCCCAGCGCCGAGTGCACACCGCCCATCCACAGTTCCGTCCGCAACGACTCGATCGAGGGCGTCAGGAGGCGTGACGCGCGAGGCTCGTAGTCCTCGTAGGCGTGGTCGTCCTCGGTGGTGGGGGTCACCAGGCGGGCGGGGATGCTCGGGTCCAGCGTCACGGCGTCAGCCTAGCGCTCCGCCGCGGGGACGGCACGCCCAACGGTTGCGCGAGGGGCTGTCGCGCGGAGGCGTCGGGAAATTGACACGCCTTGTAGCCGCCGATATCGTTCGCGCGCGTCCGCCTCCCCTATCGCATCGTTGTCGCGGGGGTGTCGCGGTCGACCCGACCGAACGCCAGAAATCGACATTTCACTCACCAAGAGGAGGTAGTCGATGGCGGAGTCTCCGGCTTCTTCCGTCGTCACGGACGAGATGCGCGCCCAACTGGGCGTGGAAGGCACGGCTACCGTCTCAGAGGTCACCACCACCGGTTGTCGCCTGTTCGCGCGAGCGGTGGGACACAACGACCTCATCTTCTATGACGCTGACGCCGCGCGAGCACGCGGCTACCGCGACATCGTGGCGCCGCCGGGCTACCTCGGCACGCCCATCTACCGCCCGGACGGCTCGTCCCGGCGGCAGGAGGGCCCGGCGGGGGGCATGCAGATCCCGTACAAGCGCATCCTGAACGGCGGCACGACCTACGAGTACTTCGACACCATCTGCGCCGGTGACGTGCTCACCTCGCGCGGAAAGGTCACGGAGTACCAGGAGCGGCAGGGCTCCATTGGCCCCATGCTCATCGTCTACCGCGAGACCACGTACACCCGCGACGACGGCACCGTCGTCGCCAAGGCGTACGGCAACATCATCCACTACTAGGAGCGGTCACGTGGCTGGACAGGTCTACTTCGAAGACGTAGAGGTCGGCACATCGATCCCGGAGATCCGGAAGAACTGCTCCACGCAGCAACTGGTGGTGTGGGCGGCCGGCTCCGGCGACTTCTACCAGGTCCACTATGACCAGGCGTTCGCGAAGCGGACGGGCTTGGACAACATCATCGTGCACGGCGCGCTGAAGCACGCCTTCCTGGGCCAGGTGCTGCACGACTGGGTAGCGCCGGGTGGACGCATCGAGAAGTTCGGCTGCCAGTACCGTGGCATGGACTACCCGGACCAGGACATCCTGTGCGGCGGCGTGGTGACCGGGAAGTACGTGGAGGGCGACCGGCACGTGGTCGAACTCGACGTGTGG
This sequence comes from uncultured Dehalococcoidaceae bacterium, assembly GCA_964439675.1. GTDB lineage: Bacteria > Chloroflexota > Dehalococcoidia > UBA2979 > UBA2979 > W-Chloroflexi-9. The sequence continues at coordinate 59 of CAYTRA010000449.1, read as the reverse complement.
ACGCAGAACCCAAACGGCCAGAAGACCACGCCGGGCACGGCGCGGGTGGTGCTGCCTAG
>CAYTRA010000448.1:0-2068 GCA_964439675.1 uncultured Dehalococcoidaceae bacterium | reverse complement strand
GGTGGGGGGGGTCTTGGCCGTCGGGTTGGGGGCGGGGGCCCGCGGTTTCGCCCCCGCGGAGGGCGGCGAACTCCGGGTCCTCTACGGTGTAGCGGTCGGACTGGACGATGACCTGCTCGAAGAACGGCTCGGTGCCGCGTGCTTCCTGGAGCAACTCTCGGGCAGTCTGGGACTCTGGTTGGTTGCTGAACGAGATGTCTGTCGTGAGGCGGCTGCCTACGACTCCCGAGGTGGCGACGAGGGCCGCCGTCCCGAGGATCCACGCTGCAATGACCAGCCAGTGGCGGTGTGCGCTCCACGTGGACAAGCGTCCCGTGGAGCCGAGGCTAGACATTGGTCGATCCTTCCGTCGACTGTGCTTCCGCCGACGAGGGGGGCGCCGGAAGCGGTTGCAAACGCTGCAGCACGTCCTGCTTGAAGGACGTGCCCACGAACTGGATCAGCAGGTCCCAGGCGGCCTCCGCGGAGAAGGCGGGCCCGTAGACCGTGGACATGGCGCCGATGCCGGCGCCCACCGAGTGCAGGAAGCGAGACATGGCAACGGCGTCCACGCCGCGGTCGAACTCGCCTGACTCCTGCGCGGCACGGATGAACCCCGCGAGGTTCTCCACGGACTCGTCCAGCGTGGCGGTGACACGCTGCTGGAGGTCCGGGTCGCGCGAGGCGGCCAGGTAGGACTCCAGCCGGAGGATGCACATCTCCGAGAAGTCAGGGCCCTGGCGCTGGTCCCGCACGCTGTTGCCCAACGCCAGGAACGCCTCGCCGGGGGTGCTGCCCGGGGCCGGTGCGGCCTGCCACATCTCCATGTCGTCCGTCACGCAGCCGTGCGCGACCTCCGCGATGAGGTCCGACTTGTTGTCGAAGTAGCGGTAGATGCTGCCCGCGGCCACGCCGGCCTCCGCCGCGATGTCGTTCACGGTGGCGGCTGCATAGCCCTTCTCCACGAAGACCTTGCGAGCGGCGTCCAGGATCTCCTGGCGCCGCTCCTCCAGGTAGCGGTCAGTCACCTTCGTCATGCCGGCTAGATCCGGTGCCGCAGGCGGACGGCCTCCGCGTAGTCGCGGCGCGCCTCGTCATATCGAGGGTGGCCGCGGCGGCCGGCGCTGACCAGGGAGTTGTAGTAGTCACGGATACGCATCTTGAGCCTCCAACCGTCCGGAGGTGGAGCGGGTTGTTCCTCCCGTCACCATCTGAACGAACATTCATGCAAATGAATGATGATTCAGTCAGAGGTTCGACGCAAGAGGCTGCTTGGTTTGATTCCTGACGATCTGGGGTGTCACCGCGTGCCGAACCTCGCGGAGGCTCGCAACTCCGAAGAGGCGGCCGGAGCCGCCTCACTCGCAGGCTAGATCTTGGGTTCGCCCATGACAGACGCGGGCTGGACGATGCGGATGGCGTTACCAAACGGGTCGCGGACGCCGAAGTCTGTTCCGTAGAAGCGCTCCGTCGGCTCGTCCGTGATCTCCACGCCCTTCGCCACCAGGTCGTTGTAGGTCGCCATCGCGTCGTCGCAGTTGAAGCCGACCCAGCCGCCCTGCGCGCCTTTGGTCAGCAGTTCGCGTGCCTGCTGTGCTGTCGCCTCGTCCATCCTCGGTGGGGCGGGGAGTTCGAGGAGGATGTCCCGCGAGGTGTCGCCTGGGACGCCGACCGTGAGCCAGCGCATGTAGCCGAGGTCGAAGTCGTTGTGGACTTCCAGGCCGAGCTTGCCCACGTAGAACGCGAGCGCCTCTTCCTGGTCGAGCACGAATATCTGGGAGAGAGCAATTGAGTTGATCATGCTGGCAATCTAGCCAGCGGTGGCGCCCGCCGCTTCTCCGAAACTGCGCTCCTTTGCCGTCTCGCTCGGCCGGGTCCACCCCTTCACGAAGCACGACGGCACGGGAACGCGGCTCACGCGGTCCTGGTACGCCGAGGGCGGCACGCCCACGATCGCCGTGAAGGTGCGCGTGAACGTCCCGACGCTGCTGAAGCCGACCTCCAGGCAGATGTCCGTCACGGGACGCTCGGTCTCACGGAGGAGGAACATCGCGCGCTCCACCCGGCGGCGCTGGAGGTACTGGTGCGG
>CAYTRA010000447.1:0-2076 GCA_964439675.1 uncultured Dehalococcoidaceae bacterium | reverse complement strand
CGCCTTCGCGGAGAACTTCGAGCAGCGCGGCGACAACGGCGCGTCCGTCTGCATCACGGTGGACGGCGAGGTGGTGGTGGACCTCTGGGGCGGGTGGAAGGACCGCGACCGCACGCAGCCGTGGGAGCGCGACACGCTGGTGAACGTGTGGTCCTCCACCAAGGGCATGGCCACGGTGGCGGGCCACGTGGCCGCGGACCAAGGGCTGCTGGACGTTGAGGCGCCCGCGGCCACGTACTGGCCGGAGTTCGCGCAGGCCGGCAAGCAGGACGTGCCGGTGAAGTGGCTGTTCACGCACCAGGTGGGCCTGCTGGACTTCGACGGCGAGCACCCGGATGGCATTGCCCTCGACTGGGACGAGGTGTGCCGGCGCCTGGCGGCCACCGCGCCGCAATGGACGCCCGGCGAGGAGTGCGGCTACCACGCCACCACCTGGGGTTGGCTCGTGGGCGAGGTGGTGCGCCGCGCCGCCGGGGCGGACTCGTTCGGCCAGTACTTCCGTGACGAGGTGACCCGCCCGCTGGGCGCGGAGCGCGACTTCTACATCGGTCTGCCGGACGCCGAGCACGACCGCGTGGCGCGCGTCTTCCGCCTCCGCGACGAGGCGCCCGCTCCGGCGCCCACGGGCAACCTCGGCGGTGGGAGTGACCCGGTGGCCGCGCGCACGGGGCTCCTCGGCATCGCGAAGTACTCCGCGAGTCCGGCGAGCGCCGAGTGGAAGCGCGCGGAGATGCCGGCGATGAACGGCCAGGGCAACGCTCGAGGGATGGCTCGTGTCTACGCCGCCATGGCGAACAGCGGTGAGGCGTTCGGCACGCGAATCATGTCACCACAGGCGGTCGAACGCTCCGCGCGCGTGGAGTACGAGGGCGTCGACCGCTGTCTGCGCGTCCCCGTACGCCGCTCGCTGGGCTTCATGCTCCCCGCGACCGAACTCGACGCGCGGCCCCGGGAGGTATTCGGGCACGGCGGGATGGGCGGCTCGATGGGTTTCGCCGATCCCGTGCGCCACGTCTCCTTCGGCTACGCGATGAGCGTGATGGCGTCCGCTGCCGGCGCGTCCGGTGCGAACGACCAGCGAGGGCAAGCCCTCTCGAAGGCGGTCTACGCCTCGTTGTAACCCCACGGCTACAGCGGGGGCTGTGCGCAGACTCAGGCGCCCGGGAGCGCCTCGCCCCAGCGGTCGAGGGACGCGACATCGGCGAGCGGCTTGCGCGTGACGGGGCCGAAGTTCCCGCGGGGATAGCCGATGGGGATGGCGTACACCACGCGCGCCTCCTCCGGCATCCCGAAGATCTCGCGCACCTCGTCGTTCACGCTCGGGTGGAGGTTCGTGATCGTCCCGCCCAGACCCAGCGCCCGCGCCGCGAGCAGCAGGTTCTGCGTCGCCGGGATCACCGAGGTCATATCGATCACGCTCGGCGAGGTGGCGCAGACCAGGACGACCACGGGCACGTTGCCGAACTCGTCCGCCAGGCGCATCGCCGACCTCGCGACCTTGTCCTCCGCGGGAATGTCCTCCGGGCCCTTGATGCCGGCGTCCGCCCGCTTCGCCCACCACGCGCGGCGGTAGACCTCGCCCAGGCGGCGGCGCTGCTCGGCGTCTCGCACAACGAGGAAGTGCCAGGGCTGGCGGTTGCTGGCGGAGGGCGCCTGCCGCGCGGCCTCCAGGAGTGCGAGCACGTCCTCGTCAGCCACGGGGGCCGGCTTCAGGCGGCGGATCGCGCGCATGGAGAACATTGCCTCGCCCAGGGGGATCGAGAGCCGGTCGGCGGTGTCCAAGGCTCACTCCTTCACTCGCCTGGCGGGAGAGTCACATCAGAGAATACCCGGCTCCGAGGACTTCACGACGGTGATAGGGTGCGGTCGCACAGATCGTGCAGTAGGTAGCGAGGTGTCGTATGGGTTTGCTCAGTGGGATCGTGGCAAAGATCGGGACGTCGCTGAAGCGCAGCGGGAAGAACGCCACTCAGAAGACGGCGAACGAGACCATCAACAAGGCCTTCAAGTAGCCAACCGTCTGCCGCAAGAAGAGGCCCCCCGCTGGGCGGCCACTCTGCATATCGACGCAACGCC
>CAYTRA010000446.1:0-2082 GCA_964439675.1 uncultured Dehalococcoidaceae bacterium | reverse complement strand
CGTTGCCCCAGGAGGCAAAGACCAGGCGGTCGTTGCCGGCGCTGGTGCGCGCGATCGAGAACTGGCCCAGGCCGAGGGCGTTGGTGCCGTAGCCGAACAGGCCCACGTTGCTGGGGTCTGGAAGGTCCGTCTGGAAGCGCACGACCAGCGTGCGGGCGTCGCTGCCGGAGGGCAGGGTGGTGCCCGTGGTGTTGAGGATCAGCGCGGAGCCGTCCGCGAAGATCGGCGTCGCGCCGCCACAGTCACCGGCGGCGTCACCGGCGACCACGTTGCCCTGGATGATGCCGTCCTGGCCATTGCCGCTCTGGTCCGGGACCACCGTGCCGCTCTCCGGCAGGCAGGCCCAGTAGAGGTCCGGCGTCAGCGACCGCAGCACCGAGACCGCGGACTCCAGCAGGAGCGCGTCGCCGTCCGGGTCACTGTCGTTGCCGAGGACATCGATGCTCGTGGCCACGCCGGAGACGGCAGTCGCCGCGTCGTCGATGGCCACCGGCGGGTTGTTGCCGCTCACGGTCACGTTGATCGTGAGGACGAGGATGCCGCCGTCCTGGTCCTCCACCGTTACGGTGAAGGAGTCAGTGCCGGTGAAGCCGGTCGACGGGGTGTAGGTGACCTCGCCGCCGTCGAGGGCGATCGAGCCGTTGCTCGGGTCGGTCGTCCCGGTGATCGTCAGCGAGCCCTCCTCGGGGTCGCTCACGCCGCCGAGGACATCGATGACCTCAGGCACATCGACGTCCGTCTCGACCTCGATGTCGTTGCCGACGGGGGCGCCGTTCACGGTGACGGTGACGGTGCTGGTGAGCCACGCCTCCGGATCCGCGTCCGGGCCGTCGCTGACGAGCACCTCGAAGGAGTCCGTGCCCCAGAACGCAGGGCTGGGGGAGTAGGTGACGGTCGAGCCGTCCGTGTTCGTGAAGCCGTTCGCGGTGCTCACGACGGACTGCACGTAGAGGTCCGCGCCGGCGTCGTTGCCGAGCACATCGATGACCACGGGCTGGCCCTGCTGCGTGAAGGCGGTGTCGTCCTCCACGAGGAACTGGCCAACGGTGACCGTGACGGTGATGGTCAGCGAGCCGCCGTCCACGTCGTCAATCGTGACCGTGAAGGTGTCCTGGCCGATGAAGCCGGCGTTGGGCGTGTACGTCACCACGCCGCCGACTACGAGGACCGACCCGCTGGTCGGGGTGCTCACGCCGTCGATGGTGAGGGCGGTCCCCTCCGGGTCGGTGACGGTGCTCAGAACATCGATGTCGACCGGAGTATCGGTGTCCGTCGACACCTCGATGTCGTCGCCGACGGGGGCGCCGTTCACGGTGACGGAGACGACGCTCGTGAGCGTCTCGACGCCGTCAGTGATGGTCACCTCGAACGTGTCGACGCCGTGGAAGCCGGGTTCCGGCGTGTACTCCACGGTCTCGCCGTCGGTGACGACGGTGCCGTTGGCGCCCTGCGTCACCGAGTCCACGGAGAGGTCCTGGCCGCCATCGTTGTCGAGGACGGGGATCACGATCGACTGGCCCTGCTGCGTGTGGGCGCTGTCGTCCACCGCCGCGAGGCCCGTGTTGTTCACGGTCACGGTGACGATGGCCGAGTCGGTCAGTTCACCGTCCGTGATGGTGTAGGTGAACGTGTCCACGCCGAAGAAGTCCGCGTCCGGGGTGTAGACCAGGTTGCTGCCGACCAGCGAGACGCTGCCGTTCGCGCCCTGGGTGAAGGCGGCCGAGCCGGAGCCCTCGATGGCCGTGTGGATGCCCTGGATGTCGGCCGCGTTCAGGACGCCGCTGTAGATGGCGAAGTGGCGCATCTCAGCCCCGGCGCTCACGGCGCCGTAGAGCGTCTGGCCCAGCATCACCTGGCTCACGACCGTGTCGAGGTTAGCGATGGTCGTCGGGGTGCCCGGGACGCCATCGAACCAGGCGGTGATGGTGCCGGCGCCGTCGTAGGTGATGGCGATGGTGTGCTCGTCACCGTCGGCGATGTTGGAGCCGACGGGGAGGTGCAGGACGTTGTCGTTGCCCCACGAGGCGAAGACCAGGCGGTCGTTGCCGGCGCTGGTGCGCGCGATGGAGAACTGGCCCAGCG
>CAYTRA010000445.1:0-2086 GCA_964439675.1 uncultured Dehalococcoidaceae bacterium | reverse complement strand
TCCAAGATCGCCTGGTAGTCCACGCCCGCGAACACCACGCTCCCGGCCGCGATGTGCGGCTCGTACTCCTCGCGCTCCTCGACGGTGGCGTCCGCCGCGGCGACGTCCTCCATGGTCGCGAAGCGCTGCACGCGCTGGCGTTCGAGGTCGCCGTACGGCATGGGGTGGCGGATCACCGCCACGCGCAGCCCTCGATCGCGGAATCGCCGCGTCAGCCAGCGGGAGGTCTGCGACTTGCCGGTGCCGGTCCGAGCCGCCGACACGGCGACGACAGGCGCCGAGGCGTCGAGCATCGTGCTCGCCGGCCCCAGCATCGAGAAGTCGGCGCCGGCGGCAAGAGCGCGCGAGGCGGCGTGCATGACCGTCTCGTGCGTGACGTCGCTGTAGGCGAAGACCACCTCGTCCACGCGCTCGCGCTCGCAGATCGCCTCCAGGTCCGCCTCGTCCTCGATGGGGATGCCCTCGGAATAGGTGGGACCGGCGAGAGCTGCGGGGTAGCGGCGGCCGGTGATGCCGGGGATCTGCGCCGCGGTGAACGCCACCACCCGGACATCTTCGCGGCCGCGGTACGCGACGTTGAAGTTGTGAAAGTCGCGCCCGGCGGCCCCCATGATGACGACGCGGCGAGGTTCCATGCACACCTCCGCGGGCCGGCATGCCCGCGAGACCACCGTACCGGAGGCCGCACGGCCGGAGGGTGGCCGGACGGTGACAGAAACGAAGCGGCCGCACCACGGCCGTCCCAGGACGGGGACGACGCGCAGTGCGGCCGGACGCTGCGCCCTGCCCGCGAGGCACCCTCGGCGGCCTGTCCAGCGCGACAGGGCGTCGGGCGGCGGGGTGGGCGGCGGATGGCTACTCTAAGGGCCGTAATACGCTAGGCGCGAGATATTGCAGAACTATTCTTGCGCAAATCGTCGACATCGTGACCGACGCCACAGGACACCTTCCGGAGCGGGTGTCGCCTTAGTCGAGTGCGATTGTCCGGTGGTGTCTCACACCTCTGTGACACCGAGTAACGAACCGTCCTCCGGCGTGCCCTCCTCGTGCCACTGTGGACATCTCGTCCACCTTTTCGTGGTTGGACGGGCCGTTTGTCACCCGCACGACGTTGCCTCCACCGAGTCGTCAGTGGGCTTCAACCAACGCTCAACCACCCCCGCTCAACATGCCGCCCAGGGCTCATCGAGTGGAGCGAAGGATCGAAGCAAATGTTGGTTTTGGTTGCAGACGCCGAGCAGGAATACGCGGAAGTGGTGGGGGAGTTGTTGCGACGGGAGTCGCACCGGGTGGTCCTGGCCGCCGGTGCGGAGTCATCCCGACAGTTCCTGTCTCGCTCCGCAGCCGACCTGATCATTGTGAGCACCTCGATCGTGGACGGGTCCGTCTCGCCGCTGGTGGCTGAACTGCACCGGCAGCAGCGCTCGCCGATCATTGTCCTCACTGACGAGGACGGGCCCGCCGAGATCGCCCGCTGCTTCGAGGCGGGCGCGGACGACTGCGTCCGCAAGCCGTTCCACCCCAGCGAGTTCGCCGCCCGGGTCCACGCAGTGGCGCGACGCGCCGGCGTCCTGGAGGACTCCAACCGGCCGGCCGAGGCGCGGGCGGACCTGCGTGACGGGGCGGCCGAGGCCAGCCCTCGAGTCCCCACGCCCATCGACGGGGAGCGGTCCCAGGTGGACGCGGAGGAAGCGCCGGAGGGCGTGACCATGCTGGCGCCGGCGCGCTCCGGCGTCACCGGCGAAGGCCTGGAGTTCGACCACGAACGCGAGCGCGCGTACTACAACGGGACGGATATCGGTTGTAGTAGGCTCGAATACCAGATCTTGAGCGCGATGGCGTCCATGGACGGCCAGGTGCTCACGCACGCGTTCCTCAACGAGCGCGTGTGGGGGTACCCCAACCTCTCGGACAGCACCTTGCTCAAGGGCCACGTGAGTTCCATCCGGCGCAAGTTGCGCGCGGCGGGCTTCGGCACCCACCTCATCCGTACGGTGTACGGCGTGGGGTACGCACTGTCCGCCTAGTCGAGCACTATTGCCGGGACGCCGCCGGGCGCCGAGGGCGCATCCCTCGACGCCCGTCC
>CAYTRA010000444.1:0-2093 GCA_964439675.1 uncultured Dehalococcoidaceae bacterium | reverse complement strand
GGGGATGGCAGCATCGAGGCGTACCGCTCGGCCCGTCTCGGGGAGGTCGCCGATGGCACTGTTCGGGAGCAACAACAACGGGAACGCCGCCGGCCTCGCCGCGGAGCGCCTGGACGCCCTCGGCAGGTCGAAGGAGACGCCGGACGAGGGCGCACCGACCTCGCCTGTGGCCGCGCCCGAGGCGCCCACGCCATCCACGAAGGTCGAGGCGGCCACGGTCGAGCCCGTCACGCCCGCCCCGCTCAAGGTGCTGGAGCCTGGCGCTACCTCGACGCCCCGGCCCGCCCCGGAGCCCGCTGCGTCACGGGCGACCTCAACGGACGAGCCGTCCGAGGCGTTCCGTGCCGCCCTCCGCCACGCCCGCGCGGAAGAGGCCCGCTACGCGGAGCGCCTCGATGCCCTCGCCCGCGAGATCGAGACGCTCACCGCCCGCCGAGACGAGGCAGCCACGCTCGCGAGGTCGTTGGAGGCGTTCCTCCGCCGGGAGTAGACCGGTCAGTCCTCGCCGAGGAGGGCTTCCACCTCCGCACGGAGGACCGGGAGGCCCACGCTGATCGCGTCCCAGACGACGGACGGCACGATGCCGGCATAGCCGTGGACCAGGACGTTCCGGAAGTCGATGATCCGTCGCGCGTCGGCAACCTGAGCCGCGGTTGCTGGGTCGGAGAGGGCCAGGGCCCTCAGCGCCTCTCCCACGATGATGAACTGGCGCTCGACAGCGGAGCGAAGCAGTTCGTCGTCCAGGTAGTCGGTGTAAGTGCGATCAGCGACGAACTTCTCGATCCGCATCGCAGCGGATAAGACATCGACCAGCAGCGTGCGGGTTCTAGGCCGCATAGAGGAGTGCGCGCGACTCTTCGACAGCCTCGCGGAAGTACGGATTTCGGATCCCTTCCGCAACGACGAGGTCCACGGAGGCCCCGAAGAGGTCCTCAAGCGCCTCCTTGAGTCCGAAGTACCGATCGAAGGCGCCCTCCGGCCCCTCCGACTCGAACTCCACGAGGAAGTCGAGGTCGCTCTCGCCGTCTCGGAAGGCGCCCGTGGCGCCGGAGCCGAAGATGTCCAGTCGCCGCACCTCGAACTGACGGCACAGCGCGGCGATCTCTTCGCGGCGGGACTCGACCTGCGGGATCATGGGGCGCTCCTCGCGTCGAGGATACAACGACGCAAGGACGGCCGGGTTGCCCCGGCCGTCCTCGGTGTACGCCTCGTATCGAGGGCCCCGAGGCTATGTGAGCGCGAGGATGCCCGGGCGCGCGGCGATGGGCTGCTTCGCCATCGCGTTCGGGGCCACCTCCAGGCAGGCGCCGCAGCGGATGCAGAGGTCGTCCACGACCTTGTAGCGGCCGGGCTCGCCCTGGATCGCCTGCGTCGGGCAGATCGCCACCGCCTCCGGCAGGAGGGGGTCGCGCTGGTTCTGCACCGTGACCTGGTAGAGGCCCTTCGCGGTCAGCGTTGGGTCCACGCCGAGGATCGCCTGCTCGTAGTCGTCGTGGAAGTGCTGCAGGATGTTGCGCATGATCTTGGGGCTCAACTGGCCGTGGGCGCAGTTGGAGTACTGGATCGTGCGGTCGATCATCTGCAGGTTCGGCTCGTCCTCGCGCCGGCCCTCGCCGTCGATGATGCGGCGGACGATCTCGGTCTTGCGCTGATTGCCGTGGTGGCAGGTGGTGCAGCGCCCGCAGGACTCCACCTCCACGAACTCGGAGAACATCTCCACCAGCACCATCACGCTGGTCTGGTCGTTGCAGAAGACGATGCCGCCGCCGCCCATGATCGCGTCGTAGGGGGCGAAGGAGGCGGGCTCCAGGACCAACTTCGGCAGCGCCGAGGCGGGCACGAGCGAGCCGAGCGGGCCGCCGGGCTGGATCGCCTTCAACTGGCCGCCCTGCACGCCGCCGCAGACCTCCAGCACCCGCTCCAGCGAGGTGCCGAAGGCGAGTTCCATGAAGCCCACGCGGGGGATGTCACCGGAGAAGGAGAAGATCTTGGTGCCGCTCTGCCGCTCCGTGCCGTACTCGCGGTACCACTCGGAGTTGTGCATCACGATCAGCGGGACGTTGGCGTAGGACTCCACGTTGTTCACGTTGGAC
>CAYTRA010000443.1:0-2094 GCA_964439675.1 uncultured Dehalococcoidaceae bacterium | reverse complement strand
CCGGCGCCTACTGGCGTGGCGACGAGAAGAACCCCATGCTCCAGCGCGTCTACGGCCTCCTCTTCCCCACCAAGGAGGACCTGCGCGCCTACGAGGAGATGCGGGAGGAGGCGGAGAAGCGCGACCACCGTCGCCTGGGCCGGGAACTGGACCTCTTCCACCTGGACCCGATCGCCCCGGGCTCCCCGTTCTGGCACCCGAAGGGGACGGTGCTCTACAACGGCCTGGTGGATTATGTCCGCGAACTGTACGAGGAGTACGGATACCGCGAGGTGATCACGCCACAGTTGTTCGGCGTGGACCTCTGGAAGACGTCCGGCCACTACCAGAACTTCGCGGAGGACATGTTCCTCTTCGAGTCCGGCGACGAGGAGATCGGCGTCAAGCCGATGAACTGCCCGGGCCACTGCCACTACTTCGCCAGCGGCCACCACTCTTACCGAGAGTTGCCGCTGCGTCTGGCGGAGTTCACCCGCCTGCACCGCAACGAGCGCTCGGGCGTCCTCCACGGCCTCACGCGGGTGCGCTCCTTCGCGCAGGACGACGCCCACATCTACTGCACCCCGGAGCAGTTCGAGCCGGAGGTGTTCAGCCTGTTCGCCTTCATCGAGCGCGTCTACGACGAACTCGGCCTGGGCGAGGCGGAGATCCGGCTAGCCACCCGCCCTGCGAAGTTCGCGGGCAACCCGGAGGACTGGGAGGAGGCGGAGCGCCTGCTGGGTGACGCGGTCACGAACGCCGGCAAGCAGTACACGCTTGCCCCGGGCGAGGGCGCCTTCTACGGCCCCAAGCTGGAGTTCCACTTCAAAGACGCCATTGGCCGCTCCTGGCAGTTGGGCACGGTGCAGGTGGACATGGCCATGCCCATCTCCTTCGGCCTCACCTACATCGGCGAAGACGGCCAGGAGCACCGGCCGATGATGCTGCACCGCGCCGTCCTGGGATCGCTGGAGCGCTTCCTGGGCGTCTACATCGAGCACACGGGCGGGCACTTCCCGCTGTGGCTCGCGCCAGTGCAGGCCGTCGTGGTCCCCATTGCGGACCGCCACGTGGAGTACGCGGAGAAGGTGCGTTCCCGCCTGCGCGAGCGAGGGCTGCGCGTGGAGGTGGATGACGGCGCGGACCGCATGGGCGCCAAGATCCGCAAGGCGCAGTTGCAGAAGGTGCCCTACATGCTCGTCGTCGGCGACCGGGAGGCGGAGGCGGAGGCGGCGTCCGTGCGCGACCGCACGGGGGACGACCTGGGCGCCATGCCGATCTTCCAGATCGCCGACCGCATGGTGGACGAACGAGACAGCCGGACGGTGCAGGCCCGCTAGGGACTGCACCCCTCCGGGGCTGCTCCACGCGCAGACTCGCGCGGCTCCCTCGAAACTTCTCGCGTGCGTAAAGGTGTCAAGCGTTATGGAACGCGCTACATTCCGCCGCACTCGGGGGGAACTGTTCCGTATGAGGGGACCACGAATGAGGAACGTACGAGTCTGGAGCGCCGTCGGTGTCCTGGCGGTCGCAGCCTTTGGCCTGCTGACGGCCTGTGGCGGCGGCGATGACGGCGGCGTCAGCGAGTTCCGCCGCGGCGGCGCTGAGGTCGAAGAAGCCGTGGACGGGTTCATCTCCGGCTGGATCCGAGGCTCCGGCCCCGCCCGCGACACCATCGCGGCCTCGCAGACTCGGCGGTACCTCGGCGGCGCGCTCGGGGAGCGCGTCGCCAACGCGAAGGTCGGCGGCAGCCAGACCGAGGAGCCGCTGGAGAAGGTGTTCAACGAGATCGTGGGCGTCCCCTTCCCGCCAGACGCCGACCCGGCCTACACCATCGTCCAGAACGAGGCGCTCAGCGACACCGAAGCCCGCGTGACCGTGCAACTGCACTACACCGGCGGCGCGGCCTCCAACCTGGCGGCGCTCGGCATCATTGCCTTCGATGACGTGCAGTCGTTCCAGGAGCAGGTGAACGGCGACAACGAGCGCGTCCTGCACCTGATCAAGGACGAGACCCTGGGCTGGCAGATCGACTCCATCGAGGCGCCCGACGCCGGCTGACGTCTGGGCGGGCGGCGCGTTGCGGGAAACCCTCGCGCCGGCCCCGGGGATTGA
>CAYTRA010000442.1:0-2136 GCA_964439675.1 uncultured Dehalococcoidaceae bacterium | reverse complement strand
TGACGATGAAGAAGCCGTTGCCCTGGATGGCGAAGTCGGTAAGCTTGCCGGTGCTCTGGAGCGAGCCCTGGGTCTGCATCACGTCGACACCGCCCAGCGTCATGCCGATGCCGATCTGGATCGGGTTGGTGCCGCCTCGGTTGGCGGTCGGGCCGCTGGCGCCGGACTGCGTCTGCGACATCATGTCCTGGAACGTGACACGCGAGGCCTTGAAGGCGGTGGTGTTCACGTTCGCGATGTTGTTGCCCACCACGTCCATGTACGTGATGTGGTTCTGCAGGCCGGCAATGGCCGCGAACAGTGCCTTCATCATGATCGGGTGTCCTGTTCCCAGTGGGGCCTCGCCAGGGCCATCCCCGGCGCGACGTTCCCTGTCGCTCGACCCCTCGAGTCGCGAGGAGTCCTGCTGCTTCCGTGCTCGGACGGCCCCCTGGAACAGGTCCAGCCGTCCGTTGGTGCTCGTGTGTGTCTCGTCCCTACGCGCCTCCCAGCGCTCCCTCCCGGCGCCCGCCCTACTGGGCGATCACCACGGAGTCGATGTTCGTGAAGACGTGTTCCTTGCGGCTCGCCTCGTCAACGGCGGTGACCACCGTGCGGTTCTGGACGCTGACCACCAGGGCCAGTTCGTCCAGCAGGATCAGGGAGTCCTTTGCCCCCTTCGCCTCCGCCTGGCCCACCGCACGCTCCAGGCGCTCCAGCCGCCCTTCGTCCAGCGCCAGCCCGCGTTGCTCGATGCGACGCGCCGCGTGCCGGGAGAAGTGCAGCCCGAACGCGTCGCCACCCTCGGCAGTCCGAGGGGTGCCGACGCCCGCCTGCTGGTGCAGGTCGGTGGGCTGGATGCCGTTGAGGCCAATACCGGGGACGGCCGCCATTACTCCACCGCCACAATCCGGCTGACCGGCACCAGCAGCCCACTGCTCAGTTCGACAACTGCGCCGTTCGTGTCATCGAAGATCACCCGCGACACCGAGCCCTGGACGACCTCCGGCTCTACCGGCATCTCGCCCGCCTCGACCTCCACGGGGATCTCGGCGATCACGTTGCGGCCAATGAGGGCCGCCGACTGCGAGAGGCTGCTGACCTCCGCCAGCAGTTCAATCGCCTTCGTCATGCCCTGCATGGACTCCAGCGTCTGGAACTGCACCAACTGCGCGAAGAAGTCCTGCGTACCCCCACCCTCCGAGGAGAGCGGGTTTTGCCCGCGCATCTGCTCGATCATGATCTTGAGAAAGTCCTGCTGGTTCAGGTCACGCCCCTGCGTGCGCTGCTCCGTGGGGATCATGTCGTTCAGCGTCTTGCCAATGTTGGACACGTTCTGGACCACGACTGCCTCCTACGCCATCACGTCCAGGCGGCCGTCGTCGGCCGTCTGCTGCGAGGGCGTCCCGGGGCGTTCGTCGCCCGCCCTGCCCAGTCCCATCGAGGCGACGGCGGACCACTCCGGCCGGCCGTCTCGGCCGTCCTGCGGCCCGCCGCCGGACTGCTGGCCCGTCCCGCCGGTGTCCAGGCTGCCGCGGCCGGTGTCCGTCGCGCGGACCTCCAGCCGGTCGACGCGCAGGTCACGCGCTTCCAGCCCCTGCTGCAGCGCCGGCAGCGCCTGCTCGATCAGGTCGCGAGCCGCCGACTGCGACGCCTCCATCGCCACCCGCAGGCCGCCCTCGTGGGTGACGATGCGGATGTCGAGGCGGCCCAGGTCCGGCGGGTTCAGGACCAACCGCACCTCCGAGTCGCCTCGAAGGACTGCGCCCTGCACCACGTCCGCCACGACGTCCGGAAGCGACGCCGCATCTGTCCGCACCGGTGCCGTCACCGTCTCGACGGGCGCGCTTGGCGCCGTCGGCGCCGAGACGGCCACCGCCCCCGCGTTCACGGGCGCATCCAGCGAGGCGTCACGAGACACCTCTGACGCCGCGTCTCGCGACGCTCCGTCCGAGATGGCAACCTCACTCCTCGTGAGGTCACTCATCGAGGGAGACTCGGAAGCAAGTTCGGTGCCCGGGGCCTGAGCCTCCCCAGCCGACACAGCACTCGAGGCAGGCTCAGGAGCCTGCACCGCGGGCTGTGTCGCCCCGGCCACCCGGGCCATCGAGGGCGCGGGAGCCTCGGTCGTCGCTGCTGCGGCAGCATCAGCAGCAG
>CAYTRA010000441.1:0-2136 GCA_964439675.1 uncultured Dehalococcoidaceae bacterium | reverse complement strand
CCGGTCGCGAGCGCCACCGCCACCCCTCGGCCCACGGCGCCGGAGGCTCCGCCTCCGGCGGCGACGGCCGGACCTGCGCCGGCGTCCGTCCCCGAGGTCACCTCGACGCCTCGCGCGACGCCGGTTCCGACACGAGAGCCGACCCCAGCGCCGACACGAGAGCCGACGCCGGTGCCGACAGGAGAGCCGACGCCGGTGCCGACGCGAGAGCCGACGCCCGCGCCGACACAAGAGTCGACGCCGGTGCCGGCACAGGAGCCGACGCCTCGAGCGACGCGGCTGCCGCAGGAGCCAGCGGTGACGGCGACACCCGCTCCGATGGCGAGCCCCACCCCCGCGCCCGGCTGTGAGGTGCGTGTGCCGTTGCTGGGGGTGCGACTGGAGTTGTGCAACCTCCTCGAGTAGGGGACGCACGAGGAGCGCACGACACGGGGAAGCCCCGGCGCGAGCCGGGGCTTCTTCGCGAGGCGCGCTTGTGGTTCGCGCGAGACCGGGCAATGTGTTCGTCTGGTAGTGCTCGTTGCTCGTGCGGGACTGGAGGCTTCGTGATCGTTGGACCGAAGGCTGGTGCGTGGCTCCTCGCGGGCCTCGCCGCTCTCGCGCTGCTGGTCGCGGGCTGCGAGGGGGAGACGGACGCAGCGCCCGCAGCGACCGACACAGCCACACCTACCGCCACCGCCTCGAGCGAACCAGGCGAAACCGCGACGCCCGATCCGACGGCCCAGGCAGCGGACGGAGATGCTGTCGAGTACGCCTCGGTGGTGCCCGAGTGGATCGAGGGGCTGGACGCTGCGTCCGAGAGCCACCTGCGCGACCCCTTCGACTACTTCGCCACGTGGCCAGTCATCGAGGGCTATCCGCTCGTCGGCGAGGAGATGCAGGCGACGGTGCAGGGGATCCGCGACACCTTCGAGGAGCGCATCGGAGCGCCGAGCCCCGGTTCGCCGATCATCCAGGAACTGAACATCGGCTTCGAGTTCATCGTCGCATCGGGCTCGGTGATCGGCGTGCGCCTCGAACAGTACGAGTTCTTCGGGGCCGGCGGCGCCAACCTCGCCACCACCCTGTGGTTCGACACCGATGCCGACGCGCGTGTGCCACCGACGGCGCTGCTGGCCGGCGACTCGGCGCTCAACGCTGTCGCCGAGATCTCGCGCGAGGTGCTCGCCCGCGACCGCCCGGACCTCGCCTCGGCCGGACTCCTGGAGGACGGCACCGCTCCGACCGAGGAGAACTTCGACGCGATCGGGTTCACGCCGGACGGCGACCTGCTTATCGAGTTCGACGAGTACCAGGTGGGGCCGGGCGCGTCCGGATCCCCTCGGGTGGTCATCCCGTGGACGCAGGCGGAGGGGCTGCTCTCCGACCTCGGCCGGCATGCCCGCCAGGAGGTCGTCGCCTCCAGCGAGGCGCTGGCGCTCCCCTCGCCCTCGGCGACCTCGACGCCTGAGCCGGAGGCGGTCGCGCCGCCGGACGGAAGCGTGGACTGCGCGGAGGTGGCGTGCGTGGCGCTGACCTTCGACGACGGGCCGGCGCGGCCGACGGCACGCCTGCTGGACATCCTGGCGGAGCGCCATAGCCACGCCACGTTCTTCGTGCTGGGCGCGAACGTCCCCTACGGCCCCGAACTGCTCGCCCGCATGGTGGACGAGGGCCACGAGGTCGGCAGTCACACCCTCAACCATCGCGACCTGACGAAACTCTCCGGCGAGGAACTGCGCGAGCAGGTCGACGAGGCGAACGCAGCCATCGAGGCCGCGACAGGCATCTCACCTCGCCTCCTTCGACCGCCCTACGGCGCCATGGACGAGGAGACCGCCGCGGCGGTGGGGATGCCTCTGATCCTGTGGTCGGTGGACCCTCGTGACTGGGCGGACCATGACGCCGTGCTGGTCGCCCAGCGCGTGGCCGCGGACGCCCACCGCGGATCCATCGTGCTGCTCCACGACATCCACGAGACCACGGTGGACGCGGTCCCGGCCATCCTCGATGACTTCGAGCGCCGAGGCCTGACCGCGGTCACGGTCTCCGACCTCCTGGGCGACGACCTGGTGGCTGGGCAGACTTACCGCGGGGGCTAAGTGTACTGACCACGGACATGTGAGACGCGGCTGATGGGTGGGAGGCCACCAAGCG
>CAYTRA010000440.1:0-2150 GCA_964439675.1 uncultured Dehalococcoidaceae bacterium | reverse complement strand
GGACGAGCGCTTCCGCCAGGCCGTCTCGATGATGACGGACCGGGACGCCCTCACCGAGCTGGGCTACAACGTGAAGGCCCTGCAGGACGCGGGCCTGGACGTCTCCATCCTGTGGAACAACATCGTCCCCGCGGGCTGGGGCTCATGGTGGCTCGACCCGCAGGGCCCGGACGCCGGCGAAGGCGGGAAGTACTTCCAGTACGACCCGGCGGAAGCCACGGCACTGCTGGATGCGGCGGGATACGCGGGCGAGGAGATCCCGTACATCTTCCCGAACGACATCTACGGCGCCACGTTCAACCGCATCGCGGAGGCGGCGGCGAACTACCTGCTGGAGGGTGGCCTGAACCTGACCATCCAGACGCAGGCCTACGTGGCCCAGTACATCCCGCAGACGTTCCAGGGGAACTTCCACGGGATGGCCTTCGGCTACGAGACGCCGTTCCCGGAGGTTGGTGGTTACTTCAACCGCCTGTTCGGGCCCGACCCGAACAACCACAGCAAGATCTCCGACCCGGAGATCACGGATCTGGATCTCAAGCAGCGCGTGGAACTGGACCAGGAGGTCCGCCGCGGCTACATCCACGACATCCAGCGCATCGCGAACGCGAAGGCGTACTACGTGCCCAGCCAGGCCGGCGCCGGCACGGGGTGGACGGGCTACCTGCCAGAGGTCCGGGGTATTTCCCAGACCCGCGGTTACGGTGGCGCAACCGAGAACACGCCGAACTACTGGTTGGACGTCTAACCGACGCCCTCCTGGTCAGTGGAACCTGGGGAAGGGGTGGCGCAAGCCACCCCTTCTTCGTACTCCCTCCGTCGAGGGCTACCGAGTGCCGAGGCTTACCGCCCCGTCGGGCGCGGCTAGCGTCTGCGGGCGATGTAGTGCGGGCTGACATTGAAGAACGTCTCCGCCGCTTCCATCACCGTCTCGGACAGTGTCGGGTGGGGATGGATGGTGAGCCGCAGGTCGTCCAGGCGGGCGCCCATCTCCACGGCCAGCACGCCCTCCGCGATGAGTTCGCCGGCGCCTCGACCCGCGATGGCGACGCCCAGGACGCGCTGCGAGCCGGGCTCCACCATCACCTTCGTCACGCCCTGCCGGCGTCCCGTGGTCGTCGCCCGGCCGGAGGCGGTCCAGGGGAAGCGCGCCACCTCCACCTCGATGCCGCGCGTGCGCGCCTCGGTCTCCGTGATGCCGCACCAGGCGACCTCCGGGTCGGTGTAGACAACGGCGGGGATCGCCGCAGGCTCCCACGCCACCGGCTCGCCCGCGATCGCCTCCACCGCAACCCGCGCCTCGTGCGTGGCCTTGTGCGCCAGCATCGGCTCCCCGGCTACGTCGCCGATGGCGAAGATCGAGGGCTCGGCGGTGCGACGCTGGTGGTCGGTCTGGATGAACCCTCGCTCGGAGGTCTTCACCCGGGTGTTCTCCAGGCCCAGCCCCTCGGAGTTGGGCCGGCGTCCGGTGGCGATGAGCACGCGGTCGAAGGCTCGCGTCTCCTCCAGGTCAGGCCCTTGCAGGTCTGCCTCCACGCCCGTGTCGGTCTCGCGCAGGGCGAGCACACTGGTCTCGAGGAGCACCTCGTGCGCCTGTTCCTCGACGGCCTGCGCGAGGATCGTGGTGAGATCCGGGTCGGCCCCCGGGAGGAGCGAGCCGGTCATCTCCACGATGGTGACCTGCGAGCCGAGCGCCGCGTACACCGTCGCCATCTCCAGGCCGATGTAGCCGCCACCGACCACCAGCAGCCGCTCTGGCACCTCCGGCAGTTCGAGGGCCCTCGTCGAGTCCCATACGCGCTCAGACTCCAGCCGCAGCGGCGGCGGAATCGAGGGCTGCGAGCCTGTCGCCACGATCGCGTGGTCGAACTCGACGTCGGTGACCTCGCCGTCGAGGGCGACACGGAGCGTCTGCGCATCCACGAAGCGCCCTCGGCCCTGCACGAAGCGCACCCGGCGGGCCTTCGCGAGCTGGCCCAGGCCGCTCGTCATGCGCCCCACGACCTCGCGGTCCTTCCACTCGCGCAGCCGGTCGAGGTCGATCTTCGGCTCGCCGAAGGTGAGGCCGAACTGCTCCGCGTCGCGCGCGTCGGCGATGACCTCGGCGGCGTGGAGGAGCGCTTTCGAGGGGATGCAGCCGTCGTACAGGC
>CAYTRA010000439.1:0-2167 GCA_964439675.1 uncultured Dehalococcoidaceae bacterium | reverse complement strand
GGGGCCGGACGGCCCCCCGGGGGCGCCACCGCCCAGAGGTGACGAGAGGACCGCGCGACCCACGGGGCGCGCGGCGCGCCGGCGTCCCGACGGCGCGGCAGCGCAGGCGGCACGAGGACGACGCGACCCACGTGGGCGCGGCGCGGCGACCCGCCGAAGCGGCCTCACCGGAGTGGACGAGAGGGCGGCGCGACCCACGCGGGCGCGCGTCACAGCGGGATCGAGCGCGTCACACCCGGCGAGCGAGCGGCACGAGGACGACGCCCGGAACGCCGCGGGCCATCAGCGGGCGCCCCGCCTCGCCGGCGAAGGAGCCGAATGCGCGACGACCCGGCGTGAGCGCGACCGCGTCACGGGCCACGACGGCGCCACCGCCCGGAGCTGACAGGCGGGCAGTCGGGCCGGTGTCCGCGACTCGGCCTCGGCACCCCCACGGCGGGGAGACCTCCACGGCATCGTCGCCGAGAGGCAGCCCGTCACGAATCGTCACGACCCGGCTGAGCCCTTGACCGTTTTCGGGCGTCGAAACGGACGAGTTCCCTACCCCGCTCCACAGGACGCGACGAACGCCCCTGACGCCCCCTCTGCCGCGCCTCACGCCGAATTCCGCTCGCGATCGCGTCCGACCCCCTCCTGAGCGCCCACAGCGCGTCCTCGAGAGCCGAAATTCGGCCGTGCTACGTGAAAGTGTCGCTCGGAGGCACCGGATGAACGCGATCCCCCCTCTCTCCCTCGCCGAACAGGTCCACGCCGGACTGGTCGAGGCGCTCCGCCGCCGCCGCGCCGCCGAGCACGACGCCGCCGTCCTCCTCGCCCGCCTCGACGCCGAGCGCCTCTACCTGGCGCTCGGCCACGTCTCCACGGTCGCCTACGCCGTCGGCGCCCTCGAGCTCACGGTCCGGCAGGCCCGCGCCCTGCTCCAGCTCGGGCGCTCGCTGCCGAACCTGCCGGCGCTGGACGCCGCTTTCGCCGACGGGCGCCTGCCCTACACCAAGGCCCGCGAGCTCCTCCGCGTCGTCACCCCCGAGACGGAGGCCGCCTGGGTCGAGCGCGCCACCGAGGTCGACAGCCGCACCCTCGAGAAGCTCGTCTCCGGCGCCACGATCGGCGACGAGCCCCCGCCCCCGGGCGAGCCCCCGAAGGGCCCCGCGCGTGTCCGCCTCGTGTTCGTGGTCGAGGCCCACGGGGCCGAGGTGATCCGGGACGCCCTCGCCGTCGAGCGCGCCCAGTCCGGCGTCCGCGCCGACGAGGTCAGCGACGGCGCCCTCCTCGTCACGATCCTCCAGCGCGCGCTGCACCAGGCGAGCGAAGAGGGCGTGGTCACGGCGGAGCGCTACCGCGTCGTCGTCGAGCACTGCCCGACGTGTCACCGCACCGAGGGGGTCGATCACGAGGTCAGCGACACGATCGCGTCGGAGGCCTGCTGCGACGCCGAGATCGTCGACATGCGGCCCGGCCCGGACCAGGGTCGGCTCACGCGGGCGATCCCGCCGAAGCTGCGCCGGATCGTCCTGCACCGCGACCGCTACGCGTGCGCGGTGCCCGGCTGCCGGTGCCGGCTGTGGCTCGACGTCCACCACGTCGTGCCGTTCGCGCGGGGCGGGCAGCACACCGAGCGCAACCTCGTCACGCTCTGCCCGGCGCACCACCGGCTGGTGCACGAGGGGATCTTGGGGATCGGGTGGGAGGAGGGCGAGCTCGTGGTGCGGGACGCGCGGTCGGTGCGGGTGACCCACGTGGGGCGGGCGGAGGTGGAGCGGTCGGCGGGTGGAGGCGGGGATCCGCCGGGCCCGCCGTCGTCCCCGCGAGGCGCCGAGCCCCCGGCTCGGGCGTGAGGCGGTCGATGGCCGGCGCGGGAGCTCGTGCCCCACGCGGGTGAGGGCGTGTCGCCCCCTGGGTGCCGCGCTGCGCGGCCGCGGCCGCCAGCCCCTCCTCACCGGCGCGAGCCCAGCGGCCGAACCCGCGAACTCACCACCGACCCACGTGGGCGCGCCCGCGCCATCCAGCCCCTCCTCACCTCGCGCGCGGGCCCCGCGCCCGATGCCCCGCGCGCGTCACCGACCCACGTGGGCACGCCCACGCACGCCCCGCGGCCGATGCCCCGCGCGCGTCACCGACCCACGTGGGCACGTCCGCGCACGCCACCGCCTCCTCACCGGGCGAGCCC
>CAYTRA010000438.1:0-2182 GCA_964439675.1 uncultured Dehalococcoidaceae bacterium | reverse complement strand
GGCTGATCGTGCTGCCGCAGGCGCTGCGGTCCATGCTGCCGCCGCTGGCCACGCAGTGCCAGAACCTGGCGAAGATGTCCTCCGTGGGCATCGTGATCGCGTTCCCGGACCTGATGACCGTGGGCGGCACCATCATCAACAACAGCGGCGAGGCGATCACCGTCTTTGTCCTGATCATGCTCACGTACTTCGCCCTCAACCTCGCCATCGCCTTCCTCATGGTCGGGCCGCAGTGGCGCTTCAACTGGTCCCGGGGGCGTCGAGCATGACCGTCGCCGGACTGCCGCTGGAGGGCGACCGCAGGCCGCAGGAGGTGCTGGCGGACGGCTGGCGCTGGGCGCGCACGCGGCTGTTCAGTTCGCCCGGCAACGTGCTCGTCAGCCTGCTCCTGATCGCCATCCTCGCGTGGGTGGGGTTTGGCATCGTGCGCTGGGTGCTGACGGACGCGGACTGGAGCGTGGTGCGGGAGAACCGCCGCCTGCTCCTCGTCGGGCGCTTCCCCCTGGGCGAGGAGTGGCGCATCTGGCCGGTCCTCTACGCGCTCACGGTGCTGCTCGGCTGGACGTGGGGCGCCTGGGGCCGCGTCTCCCGGGCTGCCGCCGCCACGATGCTGCTCCTCGCCGTGCTCGTCCTGCCGACGCTCGCGGGGTGGGGCGGGCTGCGCATCGTCCTGCCCGCGCTCGCCCTTGCGGCGGTCGCCTACCTCGCGGCCGCGCGGCTGGCCGCCGTGCCTGTGCGCCGCACGCGCGTCCGCATCGCGTCCGGCGTGGGGTGGTTCCTGGCGCTCCCGCTCGCCCTCGTGCTGCTCCACGTCCGAGGCGGCGTGGAGCCGGGACTCTGGGGCGGGCTGTACCTGAACCTGGTCGTCGCCAGCGGGGCGATCATCGGCGCGCTACCCCTCGGCATCGCGCTTGCCCTCGCGAGGACGTCTTCGTTCCGTACGCTGCGGCTCACGGCCACGGCGTACGTCGAGATCATGCGAGGGCTGCCGCTGCCGGTGATGCTGACGCTGTCGTGGCTGGCGCTGCGCGCGTTCCTGCCCTCGTGGGGCGGGCTGGACGAGGTGGCGCTGGTCTACCGCGTGACCATCGCCTTCGCGCTGTTCACCGCGGCCTTCATCGCGGAGGCGATCCGCGGCGGGCTGAACTCGATCCCTCGAGGGCAACGCGAGGCGGCGTCCGCGCTCGGGCTCAAGTGGTGGCAGATGACGGCGTACGTGACCATGCCGCAGGCCGTGCGGAACTCGTTGCCGGCGCTGGCGGGCGAGTTCATCGGCCTGTTCATGACCACCACCCTGATCGCGGTGGTGGGGCTGACGGACATGCTCCAGGCGGCGAGGGCCACCACCGAGCAGCCGGACTTCTTCGGGCGTCAGAAGGAAGTGCTGCTGTTCGTCGGCATGTTGTTCTGGGTGACCGCGTTCGCCCTCTCGCGCCTCAGCGCGCGGCTGGAGCGGGCTCTCGCCGGAAAGGGGACGCGACGCGCATGACCGAGGTCTCTCCCACACCCGCCAGCATCGAGGGCGCCCCGGCAGCCCTCGATGGCTCCGAGCCGGAGATCGTGTGTCGCGACGTGCACAAGTGGTACGGGCGGTTCCACGCGCTGCGCGGCATCACCACGGACATCGCGCGCGGCGAGACGGTGGTGGTCTTCGGCCCGTCCGGCTCGGCGAAGTCCACGTTCCTGCGCTGCCTCAACCGGCTGGAGGTGCACGACTCCGGCGACATCCAGGTGGCCGGGATCACCCTCGACCACCAGGTGCATAACCTGGCGGCCGTGCGGCGGCAGGTGGGCATGGTGTTCCAGCACTTCCACCTGTTCCCCCACCTCACGGTGCGCCAGAACATCACGCTAGCGCCGCAGGTGGTGCGGCACATGGCGCGCGTGGAGGCGGAAGCGCGCGCGCAGCATCTGCTGGAGCAGGTGGGCATCCCCAACCTCATCGACATGTACCCGGCCGACCTCTCCGGCGGGCAGGCGCAGCGCGTCGCCATCGCGCGGGCGCTGGCGATGGAGCCGCGCGTGCTGCTGCTGGACGAGCCCACGTCCGCGCTCGACCCGGAGAGCATCCGCGGCATCCTCACGCTCCTCGGCGAACTGTCCGACCTTGGCATGACCATGGTGATCGTGACGCACGAGATGGGCTTCGCCCGCGAGGTGGCGGACCGCCTGCTCTTCCTGG
>CAYTRA010000437.1:0-2187 GCA_964439675.1 uncultured Dehalococcoidaceae bacterium | reverse complement strand
AAGGGGGGAGGGGACAGAACGGGGTGGGCCTCGATGGGGCGGGGTGGCGCTCGGTTCGGGGTGGGGTGAGTCCGTAGGCCAGCTGCGCCGGCACCCCCTCCTTCCTCGAGGGCGAATGGAGAGGCCCACCTTGTGGTGGGCCTCTCCTGCTGGCGGCGGGACGCTCGGGGGCGCCTCGACGTGGGGGACGTGGGGGTTACACGTCCAGCCAGTAGTAGGCGAGGGCTTCCGTGGGGCCGCCGTAGCCTCGGGTGCGCCGGATGCCGCGGACTTCCTGGTGGAAGGCCTGCCAGACGGCGCCGCCGGAGGGCTGGACGGGGGCGTAGAACATCATCTCGCCGTTGCGTCGCTGCATCGCCGCGAAGTGCTCGCGGCGCGCCTCGTAGTCCAGTTCGAAGCGCTGCTTCTCGTACAACTCGGTCATCTCAGGGTCGTGGACGCGACCGTGGTTGTTGATGTCGTCGCCGAAGAAACGGTTCACGTAGGCGGAGACCTCCGGGAACGGCGTGGACACGCCCAGGGCGACTCCGTTGCTCACCCTTGAAGGTGTGGGTGATGTAGGAGGAGTTGTAGTCCTGCGGCTGGTTGTCCACGGGCAGGCCGATCTCCAGCAGCCAGTTGTGCACCACCTGCGCCAGGCGGTCGAAGCCCGGGCCGTAGTGGTTGTTGCCGGCGTAGTGGAAGTTGATCGGCGTGTCGTCCACGCCCACGGCCTGCACCAGCTTGGCGGCCTCCTCCGGGTTGTACTCGAAGAAGGCGGAGGACGGCCCCTGCTCCTCGGAGAGCGGGTCCACCCACCACTTGGGTCCGAAGGAGGCCGGCACCGGCAGGTTGTTGTACATCACCGGGTACTCCAGCCCGGCGGCGCGGATGGCCTCCAGGTTGAAGCCCAACTCCATCTGGCCCGGCCGGTCCACGGCCATGGAGGCCGCCTGCCGGAAGCGCTCGTCGCGCCACGGGGCCGTGGGGTCACGGTCCTCCCCGGAGAAGAAGATGAAGTTGAGGCTGCCGCCAGGGATGGGGACCCACTGCGAGCCGTCGATCTCGTCCTTCACCTGCGGCACATCGTCCGAGGTGACGGTGAGGTCCAGGATGTTGTGGGCCTGGAACTGGGCGAGCCGGTTCGCGTACTCCGGCACGATCAGCATGTCGATGCCGTCCAGGTACGGGACGCCCTCCACGAAGTACTCCGGATGCTTCCGGTACTCGATGGCCTGGGAGGTGCGGTACTCGTTCAGCATCCACGGGCCGCTGCCGACGGGGTTGATGGCGGGGTCCACCCCGCCGCCGTCCGCCTCGACGGGCATGATCCACAGCAGGTTGGCGTCCGCGAGTTGCTCCAGGAACACGGGCGACGGGCCGTCCAGGGTGAACTGGACGGTGTAGTCGTCCGGCGCCTGCACATCGATGACGTTCGCCACCTGGCTCGCGTGTGGCGACTCCTCGCTGATGAGCCGGTTCCAGGAGAAGAGGACGTCTTCCGAGGTGAGTTCGCGGCCGTCCACGGGCGGGAGGTTGTGGAACTTCACGCCCTGCCGCAGTTTCGCGGTGAAGGTGATGCCGTCCTCTGACTCGACGGACTCGGCTACGTCCTGGGTCAATTCGGTATCGGCGGCGGGGACGCCCTCCTGCGCGTCGATCCGCATCAGGCGGCTGTAGAGGTGGGCGGCGACGGCCTTGGCGTTGGACGACGCGTTCTTGTACGGGTCCAACGTGGGCGGGTCGTTGGTGGCGGCGTGGACGTAGATGCCGCCTCGCTTGATGTCGCCCGAGGACGCGGTGGCGGTCACGCCGGAGGCAGTGCCGCCGGCGCCGGCGGTGGCCTCCGCGGTGGCGTCGCCCCCGGGCTCATCCTCGTCGCCGCCGCACCCGAGCAGCGCGGCGCCCGCGAGGCCGATGCCGGCGAAGCCGGCGCCCCGGATCACCGAGCGGCGCGTCATCCGGCTCGTCCCGCCTCGGGCGTGCCGTGACCAGTAGGTGCCTTCAGTCATGCGATCCCTCCAGATCATTCCCGGCGCCCCCCGCCGGGGTCATCACGACGTGCGTGATGAGGGAGGGGACGGTATCACGGTCGTAGTGGGGATGGGGAGGGGCAAACGGTTGGTTACTGAGGTTGGAGAGTGTGGGCAAGGGAGGGAGGGAGGGAGGGAGGGCCTGCGGGACTGGGCGGGTAGGAGGGGAGGTTGC
>CAYTRA010000436.1:0-2215 GCA_964439675.1 uncultured Dehalococcoidaceae bacterium | reverse complement strand
GGAGCATCCACAGGATGCCCTCCCAGAAGTCGCTCTGGACCGCTGCCTGCAGGCCGCCGGCATCTCCAATGCCGGGGATCTGTACGTCCACGCCCTCCGGGCCCACGATGAACGCCGGCGCCTACCTCGTGATGGACGGGGACGTGGTGCAGGACGCACGCATCGCCCTCGGCGCAGCGGCGCCGACGCCGCTGCTGCTCGAAGGCGCGGCGCAGGCCCTCATCGGCCGGCGCCTGGAGGACGCGAGCATCGAGGCGGCGTCCGCGGAGGCGAGCGCGGCGGCGCAGCCGATCACGGACATGCGCGGCACCATCCAGCAACGCAAGCACCTGGCGGGCGTCCTCACGGCGCGCGTCATCCGCAAGGCCGCCGCGCGCGCCCAGGGCGAGGAGTAGCGACATGACCACCGACGAGCGCATCGTCATCACCGCGAACATCAACGGCGACGAGCGGTCCTGGCTCTCCTCCAGCCGCGACTCGCTCCTGGAGGCTCTCCGCGAGCGGCTGGGCATGACCGGCTCCAAGGAGGGCTGCAACAACGGCAACTGCGGCGCCTGCTCCGTGATCATGGACGGCCGGCTGGTGAACTCCTGCCTGGTCATGGCTGCGGAGGTCGAAGGCAGCAGCATCACCACCGTGGAGGGCCTAGCCCAAGGCGAGCAACTGCACCCCCTCCAGCGCGCCTACCTGGACGAGGCCGCGCTCCATGGTCGCCACTCCTGAGAAGCCGGCCTACAAGGTCATCGGCACCCGCCCCGTCCGCCCGGACGGCGTGGACAAGGTCACGGGCCGCGCCGAGTACGGCGCAGACGTACGCCTGGAAGGCATGCTGTACGGCGCGGTCCTCCGCAGCCCCCACGCCCACGCCCGCATCAAGCGCATCGACACCTCGAAGGCGGCCGCGCTCCCGGGCGTGAAGGCCGTCATCACCAACGCCGACTTCCCGAAGCAGGAAGCCGGTACGCTGGACCTGGGCGAAGGCTCCGCGAACCCGGTCTGGCTCGTTGAGAACGTGCTCGCCGGAAGCAAGGCGCTCTACCACGGCCACGCCGTCGCCGCCGTGGCTGCGACCGACCTTCACATCGCGGAGGACGCGCTCGCCCTCATCGAGGTCGAGTACGAGGTGCTGCCCCCGGTCATCGACGTGCGTGATGCCATGCTGGCGAACGCGCCGATCTTGCTGGACGACCTGCGCACCAACGTCCGCGCCCGCGGCGTGGACACGCCCACGGACGTCCCCACCAACGTCGCGCTGCACATGCGCATCGAGAAGGGCGACATCGCCGCCGGCTTCGACCAGGCGGACGTGGTCATCGAGCGCGAGTACACGACGAGCCAGTTCCACCAGGGCTACATCGAGCCCCAGAACGGCACGGCCTTCTGGAACCACGACGGCGAGATCACCGTGTGGACCTCCACGCAGGGCGCCTTCGCCGTCCGAGGCCAGTTGGCCGCGCTGCTGCAGGTCCCGGAGCACCGCATCAAGGTGGTGCCCATGGAGATCGGCGGCGGCTTCGGCGGGAAGATCCCCGTTTACCTGGAGCCGCTGGCGGCGGTGCTCTCTCGGAAGACCGGCCGGCCCGTGAAGATGTGGATGCCGCGCGCGGACGTGATGCGCGCCACCGGCCCCACCTCCGCCACCTACAACCGGGTCAAGATCGGCGCGAAGCGGGACGGCACCATCGTCGCGGCGGACGTCTACCTCGCCTACGCGGCCGGTGCGTACCCGGGCTCGCCCGTGGGCGCGGGCGCCCTCTGCGCGCTGGCCCCCTACAGCATCGACAACCAGCGCATCGATGGCTTCGACGTGGTCACGAACACGCCGAAGACCGCCGCCTACCGTGCCCCGGGCGCTCCGGCCTCGGAGTACGCGGTGGAGGCCACCATCGATGAACTGGCGGAGATGCTCGAGATCGACCCGATGGACATCCGCCTGAAGAACGCGGCGCAGGAGGGCGGCACGAACTCCGCCGGCCAGCCGCTCCCGCGCATCGGCGCGCAGGCGGTGATGCAGGCCATCAAGGATCACCCGCACTACACCTCCGAACTCCACGGCGAGGACACCGGTCGAGGCGTCGCGTTGGGCTTCTGGTTCAACGGCGGCATGGAGTCGTCCTCCAGCGCCACGGTGAACTCGGACGGCTCGGTGAGCCTCATCCTGGGCTCCACGGACATCGGCGGCACGCGCGCCTCGCTGGCCATGCAGCTGGCGGAG
>CAYTRA010000435.1:0-2218 GCA_964439675.1 uncultured Dehalococcoidaceae bacterium | reverse complement strand
GACGTCTGCACCCATCTCGCCACCGCGCCCATCCTCCGCGAGGCGGGCCTTCGGCCGCAGGACGTGGAGAGCATCCACGTGCGCATCTACAGCCAGGGACTCGCGCTCCTCGACGGTGTCGAGCCGACGACACCGTACGCAGCCAAGTTCTCGCTGCCCTTTGCCGTGGCGGCAGCCCTGCGCTTCGGTGACCTCGGACTCGACCGATTCACCGAGGACTCGATCCGGGATCCGGAGACCCTCGCACTCGCAGAGCGCATTACCTTCGCGCCCGATACGGCGCTCGACCGGCTGTACCCGGCGGCCTGGCCGAGCATCGCCACGGCGCGCATGCGAGACGGCACCGAGCGCACGGCACGGATCGACCATCCGAGGGGCGATCCGGAGGCCGGTGTCACGGACGCTGACCTGGCGGCGAAGTTCGCGATGCTGACCGGCACACTGCTGGGCGAAGAACGCGCGAACGCCCTGGCCGATACGGTGCTCCGAGGTGTCCCTTCGCCCTCGCCGTCCGCGGTCGCCCGCTCGGCAGCCGTTCCAGGCCCCGAAAAGCGGGCCTGAAGCCCTGCCGGACGGCCTCCTGAACAGATTGGTCAGAAAAAGTCCGGAACTTTGGCCTCAAGAGGTTGAAGTGATCGCGCGTTTAGGCGCATCCTGACGAGCGAGCGGGCGGCTCGAGAGGATTCCGGTGGCCCAGTCGCGAGGTCGGGTTGCGCTGCCATACGTGGCTGCGCTTGATGGCTTGCGTGCCGCGGCAGTTGTGGCGGTCGTCGCATACCACGCCTCCCTGGACCAGACGCCAGGTGGCTTCTTCGGCGTAGATGTTTTCTTTGTCATCTCGGGCTACCTCGTCACGTCTTTGTTTCTCGCCCGCGCGAGCGACCCCAGGGGCCCCGGCCGCGCCGAGACGCTGGTCTTCTGGCAGCGCCGCCTCTTCCGCCTGGTTCCCGCCGCCGTGGGCGCGGTGCTCCTCACGTGGCTCGTGTTCGCGCTGCTCAACGTCCGTTCGCTCGGCGCCCTGACCTCAGAGGGCCTGGCATCGCTCACCTACCTGGCCAACTGGTCCTTCCTCTTCGGCGAGCAGTCGTACTTCGAGACCATCTCGTCGCCGTCGCCCTTCCTCCACTTCTGGTCTCTGGCCGTGGAGGCGCAGTTCTACCTGCTCTGGCCGCTGTGCCTGATCGCCGCGCTCCGCTTCGGCGGGCGGTTGTCGGCGTTCGCCCTCGCCGTGTCGCTGGCCGCGATCTCGACACTCGTCGTCGCCAGCCTCTACGACCCGCTGGCTGACCCATCGCGCGCCTACTACGGCACGGATGCGCGCGTCGCCGGGTTGCTGCTGGGGGCCGCGGTCGCCATCGTCCTCCGGCCCGGCGCGCACGGGCACGGCTTCGCGGGCCGGGGCGTGCGCCTGGCCGCCGAGGCGACCGGCTGGGCCGGGCTCGCCGTGCTGGTCTGGATGGTTACGCAGGTCAGTGAGTTCGACCCGTTCATCTACCGTGGCGGCTTCTTCATGGCCTCCACGGCCACGCTCGGCGTGCTGCTGGCCGCGCTTCACGGCGAGAACACCGTCGCGAGGATCCTCGCGCTGCCGCCGCTGCGCTGGGTCGGCGAGCGCTCCTACTCGATCTACCTCTGGCACTGGCCGATCTTCGTGCTCACGCAGCCCCAACTCAGCATCGAGTTGCGCTCGATCAGCCTGCTGCTCGCGCGCCTCGGCGCCACGCTCATCCTCGCGGAGCTGTCCTACCGGCTGGTGGAGAACCGCTTCCGCTCCGGCCGGACGCCCAGCCTCCCCCGCTTCGAGTGGGGCACGGGCCCGTACTGGCAGCGCCCCTGGGCCAAGCCCGCAGGCATCGTCGCGACCGGGCTCGTCGCCATCGCCATCGGCGGCGGCCTGCCGATGCGGGCCGGCCTCGCGGACGAGCCGGTGCCCGGCTTCGCCACCGAGGCGACCGTGGACGGCGCCCCGAGCGACCTCGCCGCCGCCCCACCCACCGAGGCGTCCACGCCCGCCCCCACGCCGACCGCGAACACCGAGGTGCCCCCGACCCCCACGGCCGACGCGACCGCGACGGCTGACCCGACGGCGGTGGTTGCGCGCCCCGAAACCGGCACGCCCTCGGCGACCGCCACCCCAACCGGCTTCCCTGACTCGCTCCCTGTCGACCCGACCCTCGAGCCGACACCGGAACAGGAGCAAGACGCCTCGTCGTCTGGT
>CAYTRA010000434.1:0-2231 GCA_964439675.1 uncultured Dehalococcoidaceae bacterium | reverse complement strand
GTCTGCGGAGTCCGGAAAGGGTGCGAGCGGGACGCTGGTTCACTCGTTCCCAGGCCCGCTGCGCCTCTGGATCGAGGGTGAACGCTACGCGGTCGGCCAGAACCCGACGCGAGGCCACCGTGAGGTTCGTCACGACGAAGTCAGTCAGGTCGGTCCCCGAGGCGGCAACGGCACGATCGATCAGCGCACGATCTTCCGGCGTGGTGCGCACCGCGAGGCGCTCACTGCGCACGCGCTTCGTCTCACTGGTCATAGTGGCCTCCGCTTCGTGTACGTCCAGTGTACAGCCAGCGCGACGGTTCTGACCTGTACTGAGGCTACTCCGGCGCCACCAACTCCAGGATCGTCTGGCCATTGTCCCAGCGCAGGAGGCGGTGAGGGGCGGCGGCTTCGATCCAGGCGGTGCGGACGGCGCGGCCGGTGCGGAAGAGGAGGCGGTAGGCCTCGAACTCGCCGGCGGGGACGGTGATGGTCTCGGTCTGGGGGACGCGGAGGGTGACCGCCTGCTGGCTGCGCTCCATGGGGTTCACCGAGACGTAGACGGCCTCGTAGTCCGGGACGAGGTCGATCGAGCGCCAGAGCCAGAGCGACGACTCGTTGTCGTAGTAGTGGTCGCGCAGGCGCATGGAGCGCTCGTTGCCACCGTCTCGCGTCACCACCAGCCGAGGATCGTCGTCCTCGCCCTCCCCTTCGACGTACGTCCAGGCATGTCGCATCGTCGATACGTCGCCGTCCTCGCCACGCTCGACGACGGTGCGCTCGCCGCCGAGCGGGCGGAAGGTGCCGGGCTGCACCCACACGGTGACGTCGTCCGTCACGGGCGTGGCGCCCTCGGGGGTCTCGGCCTCGACGTAGGACTGGTGGAGGGCCAGGCGGCCGTCCTCTGCCTCCACCGAGAGCGTGCCGTGGCCGACAAGGATGCGCTCCGTGCCGTCGAGTTGGACTACCTCGTAGCGGAGCGACTCGCCGCCCTCGAAGGGCGAGGCGACGAACACGTCTTCGGTCTCGCTGCTGGAGGTGGCGCCCGAGCAGCCGGCGAGTAGCAGGGCGCCAGCGAGGACGACAAGAAGCGGGGCGAGTCGCGGGGCGCGACGGGCGGTGTTCGTCATGAGGCGATGGGCATCGATTCCAGGACGCGGCCGATGCGGTCGATGGCCTCGTCGATGTCGTTCTTGGTGACGTCCAGGTGGCAGACCATGCGGACGCGCTGCGGTGCTGTGCCGGAGCAGAGGACGCCCTCTTCCTTGAGGCGCGCGCGGAACTCGTTGCCGTCCACGCCGTCGAGTGTGAAGAAGACGAGGTTGGTGTCCGTGCCGGCGGGGTCCATGGTGACGTGCGGCATCTCCGCGACCGCGTCCGCGAGCCGCCTCGCGTTCGCATGGTCCTCGGACAGTCGCTCGACGTTGTGCTGGAGCGCCCACAGGGCGGCGGCGGCGACCACCCCGGACTGACGCATGGCGCCACCGAGCAGCCGGCGGTTGAACCACGCACGGTCGATGAACTCACGCGGGCCGGTCAGCACGGAGCCGACAGGAGCGCCGAGGCCCTTCGAGAAGCAGAAGCCGACGGTGTCGGCCGAGGCAACGAGGGTCTCCGCGTCCGTCTCCTGCGCGACTGCGGCGTTGAAGATCCGGGCGCCGTCCACGTGCACCTGGGCGCCAGCCGCGTGGGCCACGTCTGCGACGGCGCGCATGTCGCTCGCGGAGAGCGCTGCGCCGCCGCAGCGGTTCTGGGTGTTCTCCAGGCACACCACGGCCGTCCGAGGCCAGCCGGGCCGCAGGGCCGCCTGCACCTCCGCGGGATCGAGGCGCCCTCGGACGTCGTTGGGGACGGAGCGGACGGAGAGGCCGCCGAGGACCACGGAGCCCATGCCTTCGTGGTTCAGGATGTGTGACTCGGCGCCGGCGATGGCCTCGTCGCCGCGCTGGCAGTGGGTGAGGAGCGCGACCAGGTTCGCCATGGTGCCGCTGGGGACGAAGAGGGCGGCCTCCTTGCCCATGGCCTCCGCGGACGCCTCCTCGAGGGCGCGGACGGTCGGGTCTTCGCGCATCAGATCGTCGCCGACCTCCGCGCGGTGCATGGCCTCGCGCATCTCCGGCGACGGGCGTGTGACGGTGTCGGAGCGGAGGTCGATGAGGCGATTCACGGCGGGGAGCGTAACACCGGGGGGGCTTGGGTTCTCCCGAGGCGGAGGCGGAGCGGCGCTGCGCGCCGGCCCCCTCTCCCCAACC
>CAYTRA010000433.1:0-2238 GCA_964439675.1 uncultured Dehalococcoidaceae bacterium | reverse complement strand
GGAGCATCCACAGGATGCCCTCCCAGAAGTCGCTCTGGACCGCTGCCTGCAGGCCACCGGCATCTCCAATGCCGGGGATCTGTACGTCCACGCCCTCCGGGCCCACGATGCCGAAGCCGCGAAGCAGCCCCAGCCCGCCGAGCACGATCGCGATCAGGCCGAACAGCCAGCCCACGCCACGCTCGGCCATCATGTTGCTCGAGTCAGTGTCCTGGTACGCCATCCCTTGTTCCTTACTCGCGGACGGCCGGGGCAAGGTCGCCGTCCTCCGGCGCGGCCCGCGTGACTTCGTCGTCCGCACACCCATCGAGGCAGCGCGAGACGACCTGTCGACTCCAATGACCGTACGCGCGGAGGCGAACGACTCCGTGACGCTCTTGGCGCAACGCGTCACAAGGCGCTATCGAGCCACCTTGCGGGCTTCAAAGGGATATCTCGAAACCGTTTAGGACGCGGCGTTAGCAAACGCCCGGCGCGGCCAGCTCGAGCATCGAGGCTTCGAAGCGAGCCGCCTGGTCGCCACCGGCTCGCTTCGCGCGATACATGGCGCTGTCGGCGGAGTGCAGCAGGTCTTCCGTGGACTCCATACCGGTGAGGTAGACCACCCCCACGCTAGCGGTCAGTCGAGCCTCGCCCTCGTCGAGCGCCATCGGTGCTCCGAGCGCGCCGACGATGCGGGCGGCCACCGCCTCCGCGTGGTCGCCCACGTCCTCCGCGACCACGGCGAACTCGTCACCGCCCAGGCGCACCAGCGTGTCGCCCTCGCGGAGGGACGCCTGCAGCCGCTGTGCGACGGTACGCAGCGCGTCGTCGCCGGCGGAATGGCCCAGCGTGTCGTTGATGATCTTGAACCCGTCCAGGTCGATCAGCATGAACGCGGACCGCTCCTCCGGCGCGCGACGGCGACGCGCGAGGGCGGCCTCCAGCCGGTCCTTCAGCATGGTCCGGTTGCCCAGGCCGGTCAGCGGATCGCGCAGGGCCTGGTCTACCAGCATGGCCTCGCGGTCGCGGACCTTGTCCAGCATGGCGTTGAAGGCCTCCGCCAGCGCCGCGAGTTCCGCCGGACCGTCGGTCGGCAATGGCTCGTCGTACTCACCTCGGGCGGCACGCTCTGCCCGTGCCCGGAGCGCCTGCACCGGCTTCAGGAACACATCACGCTCCACGCGGACACGCCAGAAGACGAAGCCCACCAGCAGCGTGGCCAGCAAGACCGTGCCCACGATGAATCGTCGCTGCACCTGGCGCACCGAGTCGTACCCGGCATCCACGCGCTCCATGGAGAGGGTGTGCGCGTCGCGGAACAGGTCCGCGCTCGCCGACGCGCCCGCGAGGAAGGCCGACACGCGAGGGTCGCCCAGCGGCACGCCGCCCGCGAGGAGCGTGCGAATGTCGGCGGATGACTCGCGCCAGCGCTCGATGCCCTGCCGGAGCACCTCCGCCTCCGGCTGGACACCGTGCGGGGCGTCCGGGCCCAGCAGGTGCGCCTCCAGCGCCGCCATGTCCGCCTCCAGCGAGGCGATCACGCCGAGCGCGGCGTCTGCCGGCAGGCTGCCGTCCAGCGTTGCCGCCACGGTCCCCAGGGCGTTGCGCGTGTCAGAGGACAGGTCCAGGAGCCCCACGGCGTCCTGCTCCAGCACCTCCAGCGCAGCGTCCGTCCGAGTGATCAGGCTGTTGACCGCCAGGATCCCGAGCGCCGCGAAGGCCAGCACCACGGTGACCGCCACGACGGTGCTGATGGTGATGCGCCTCGCGAGGCTGGTGCTCACCGCTGCCGGCGCTGCCGGCGGGATGGCGCGTTCGCGCTCCCTGCTTCCGATCATCGATGCCATGCGAGCGCCGCCCCTCTCGCGCACGTCGCGGACTCCCGGCGGAAGGCCGGACGGCGGTGTCGGCGGGAGGAAGACGAGTCACCGAGACGGGCGCAGCATCTGGCTGGGAGAGAGCGCGCCCGTGTCCAACCTCGGTAACCCGGCCGCCATAGCGCTCACCGCGCCGTAGGTCCGTGGCTTTGCGTCCCCATCTTTCAATGGGTTTGCCCTGTAACGAGTTTGCAAGCCTGATCGTGGACTCCCGTCAGACCCGAGTCCAGTGAAGCCTCAGTGAAGATCGGTGAAGCGTCCGTCCGGGGCGGGGGCTCGCTCGTCTCCAATCGTGCGGATCCGGAGTCGCTACGATGTGCGCGGAGGATGACCGATGTTCAAGGCGATTGCCTTCGGCATAGCGGGCGGGTTCCTCGGC
>CAYTRA010000432.1:0-2270 GCA_964439675.1 uncultured Dehalococcoidaceae bacterium | reverse complement strand
CCGTCCACCG
This sequence comes from uncultured Dehalococcoidaceae bacterium, assembly GCA_964439675.1. Classification (GTDB taxonomy): domain Bacteria; phylum Chloroflexota; class Dehalococcoidia; order UBA2979; family UBA2979; genus W-Chloroflexi-9. The sequence continues at coordinate 2,260 of CAYTRA010000432.1, read as the reverse complement.
GCATCGAGAGCCGCCCGTTCCATCGAGGGCGCGCCTGGAAGAGATTGAACTGCTCGAAGGTGCGCAGCGCCTCCTCGATCTCCGCGGCCTCCGGGGTGAGGACGGCGGTGACCTCCTCGCTGGCGACGAGGTAGTCGACCGGCCGGTCCACCGCCACCACCGTGAACGGCACGTCCATCGTGTCGATGTCCACGCCGTCCCGTCCCCGCGTCGTCACTGTCGCCGCGTCCGGCCCGAGGGGTACCGAGAGTCCGACGCCGAGCACGGCCCAGAGGTAGCCCTCGCCAGCGGGGATCAGCGGGTAACTGCGGCCCAGGAAGCGGACGCTGCCGGCGGAGGCACCGGTCTGCCGCACGGAGAGGATGGTCGTCTCGCCCTGCCCCACCTGCTCCGGGCCGAAGGAGGCGGCCAGCGTCCCGGCCACCGGCTGCTCGTCCGGCGATGGCGTGGGCGTCGGCGTGTCGAAGGGGGTGCTCGTCACCACCCCTCGAGGCGTCTCGTCCGCGCCTCGGCACGCGCCGAGCAGCGCGGCGAGGGGCATGGCCAGCCCCGCGGCGAGCACTGCTCGACGGCTGAGCCGCCGCGAGGGCGAGGGGTCAGTCATGGATCGGAGATACATGCACCGCGTGGCTGATCGTAACGCGGCGGTCAGATGGAGGCCTGACCAAAATTGCTATACTTGACGGAAATCGGGTGTGGCAGAGCCCGGTACACTCCCACCCTCGTACACGGCTAGTCGGTCATCAGGAGTCCTCGCCTGCGGGGGTCTCCCGGTCGGCGTATTACCGGAGGCCCCATGGAGGATCCCAGGATCGTCGCCGAGCGCGTGCTGGCGAACGTGGAGCACGTCATCATCGGGAAGACCGAGGAGGCTCGCACCGCGCTGGTGACGCTCCTCTGTCGCGGCCACCTCCTGATCGAGGACGTGCCGGGCGTCGGCAAGACCATGCTCGCGCGGGCGCTGGCGAAGTCGACGGGCTGCCGGTTCTCGCGTATCCAGTTCACGCCGGACCTGCTGCCCACGGACGTGACCGGTGTCTCCATCTACCAGCAGGGCACCGGCGAGTTCACCTTCCGCCCCGGCCCGGTCATGGCGGAGATCGTGCTGGCGGACGAGGTGAACCGCGCCACCCCCAAGACCCAGTCCGCTCTCCTGGAGGCCATGGAGGAGCACCAGGTCACGGTCGACGGCGTCACGCACCGCCTGCCCTCGCCGCACATGGTGATGGCCACCCAGAACCCCATCGAGTACGAAGGCACGTTCCCGCTGCCGGAGGCGCAGTTGGACCGCTTCCTGATGCGTATCCACCTCGGCTACCCGTCCGCAACGGACGAGGTGTTGATCATGGACGCCCAGCAGGAGCGCCACCCCATCGACTCGCTGGAGCAGGTCATCAGCCCCGCTGAACTGGTCGAACTCCAGGAGGAGGTGGGCAAGATCTACGTGGACCCGCTGGTGAAGCAGTACATCGTCAGCCTGGTCAACGCCACCCGCGAGCACGAGGCGGCCTACCTCGGCGCCTCGCCGCGCGGCTCGCTCGGCCTCATGAGGGCCACCCAGGCCTACGCGATGCTGGACGGGCGCGACTTCGTACAGCCGGACGACGTCAAGGCGCTTGCCTACGCCGTCCTGGGTCACCGCGTCATCGTCAGCCCCAGCGCCCGCGTCCGCGACATCGACTCTGCGCAGATCATCGGAGAGGTCGTGGAGCGCGTGGCAGTCCCGGGCGTGCGCGCCCGTGGCGGCGCGTAGCCGCGTCCGGCATCACCCATGGAAACCGCCGCCAGCCTCATCACCTGGGTCAGAGGGCACCCGAACGTCTCGGTGACGGCGACGGTGGCGGTGGTGTGCGTGGTGGTCGGCTTCGCGACGGGCTTCTGGCTGCTCTTCCGCCTGGCCTACGTGATCGCCTTCGCCATCCCCCTCGCCTACTTCTGGACGCGAGAGATGGCCCGAGGGCTGGAGGTGGAGGTCCAGCGCACGGACCAGCGCGTCACGCAGGGGCAGTTCCTGGAGGGCCAGATCTGGATCCGCTCGCGCTCGCTGGTGCCGAAGGTCTGGCTCGAAGTCGAAGACCCGTCCTCCGTCCCTGGCCACTCCGCGCGACGCGTCCTCACGCTCGGCCCTCGAGGCGTCGCGTCGTGGAGTTACCGCACCCGCACGCGGCTCCGAGGCGTCTACACGCTGGGTCCGGTGCGCGTCACGGCCACTGACCCCTTCGGCTTCTTCCGCGTCTCCCGCACCTTCGGCGAGTCCACC
>CAYTRA010000431.1:0-2274 GCA_964439675.1 uncultured Dehalococcoidaceae bacterium | reverse complement strand
TGCCTCGCGGCTAACGGTCACGCCTCGGAGCGTCGGTAGCACGAAGCCGCCCCGGTCGACCGACCGGGGCGGTGTTGTTCTGGGTGGCAGGCTGCCCCCGCACCCCTACGAGGTCATCCCGCCGAGGCCGACGAGGGCGCGGCCGTGCTCGATCTCGCCCATGTGGCGGAGGCCGTGCTGGTAGACGAAGCACTCCACCACGTCGAGCTTGCGGAGGGGGCCTTCGCCGATGACGAGGGCGCAGAAGATGTTGCGCATGTTCTCGGGGAGGCGGGGGATGACCACGGTGGCCAGCAGCGCCTCGTCGGCGGCGGCGAGGGCGTCCGTGGTGCGAGCGATCACGGTGTCCTGGTAGGCGCGGTAGGCCTGCCAGTCGAGCACCCGGAGCGTCTCCATCTCCTCCACGCTCTCCTCGCGGCCGACCTTGTCGACAGTGACGCCCACCTGTTCGGCCCAGCCGCCGGCCTCCCAGACGGGCTGCTCGCCGTAGAACTGACGGGAGATCGACTGGTCCTGGATCTTCATGAAGTGGAGGAACGAGAACGCCAGCGGCAGCACGCCGGCGCGCTCGTGGTGGTTCACCTGCTCCACGGTCAGGTCTTCTGCGGCCCATCCATAGAGGGTGTTCATCGCCCTCACCCGGTTGCGAAGCGACTCCACCCACATCTCGCCAGAAGTGCCGTCAGCCATCCTCGTGCCCCCGTCCCGAGTCCGGCCCTGGGGCCGCGTCAATCCGTCAGCAGGTGCCTAGCCAACTCCGCGCCGCCCGGCGCGTCCGGGTCGTCCTTGAACTGCTCGAGGCGTCGGTAGACCTCGGCAGCCGCGTGGTGGAAGCCGCCGGGGAGGCCGGCGGCCTCGAACGTCGAGGCGATCTCCTCCATCTCGCCCACCCAGCGCCAGGCCTTCGCCGCCGCGCTGCCGAGGCCGTCCGCGCGACGTAGCAGCGCCTCGTCCCACTGCGCCTGCAGCGGCTCCAGCACGTCCTCGCGCACGGCCAGGGCGAGGACGTCCGCCAGCAGGGCACTCGTGCCCTTCGTCCAGGCGGCGTACGCCATCTTGAGCGCGCTGGCCGCGCCCACCGGCGCATCGAGGACCACCACCTCCAGCGGGCCGCCCTCGAACGCGCGGGCGACGCGAGGGGCCTCCGGGCCGGAGAGGAAGAGGCGCGCGATGCCCGGCTTCACCGGCGGGCCGCCGATGATGCCGCCATCGACGAAGAAGGCGCCAACGCCTTCCACCACCCGTCCCACCTCGCGTGCCGTGTCCGGGCTGACGGCGTTCGCGTCCACGTAGATGCCCTGGTAGCCCAGGTTGCGCACGTCCTCCGCCACCTCACGGGCGGCGTGTGGCGGGCAGATGCTCAGGATGATGTCGGCCTGGTTGACCACGCCGTTGAGCCAGTGCACGTCGTCCAGCCCGAAGCGCTCCGCACGCTCGCACGTGGCCGGCGAGCGGTCCTCGGACGTCCAGAGCACGTGCTGGCCGGCGGCCACCGCCGCGCCGCCCACGGCCGCACCCATCGACCCGGGGTGCAGCACGCCGATGGTCGTGCGTCCCTGCTCGTCCATCCATGCCCTCCGAGCCGCCTCGACGCCCGCCCGGTTCGAGGCGGGCCGTCGAGGCCAGTCTACCCCGCCGTCTCCGACGCCTAGCCGCCGGCGGGCTGGCCGCCCTCGGTCGGAGGATGGCCCACAGCGCCCGCGGCCAGCGGTTCCTTCACGAACGTGGGTCGCAGTTCCACCGGCGGTTGCTGCTGCGACCGGACGCGCATGTTCAGGATCTCCAGGAACACACTGAACCCCATCGCGAAGTAGATGTAGCCCTTCGGGATGTGCAGGCCCCAGCCCTCCGCGATCAGGGAGGTGCCGATGAGCAGCAGGAAGCTCAGCGCCAGGATCTTCACGGTCGGGTGGTTGTTCACGAACTCGCTCACCGTGCCGGCACTCACCAGCATCACGCCGACCGCGATCACCACCGCCGCCACCATGACCGGGAGGTCATCTGCCATCCCGGCGGCCGTGATGACCGAGTCCAGGCTGAACACGATGTCCAGCAGCACGATCTGCGTGATGACGCTCGCGAAGCTCGCTGCCGCCTTCGCAGCCGCCATGTGCGCGCCTTCGCCCTCGAGTTTCTCGTGGATCTCCAGCGTTGCCTTTCCCACCAGGAACAGGCCACCGAAGAGGAGGATCAGGTCGCGACCCGAAAAGTCCTTGCCCAGGACCTCGAACAGCGGCTCCGTCAGTCCGATCACACACGACAGCGAGAACAGCA